>JBEAVK010000076.1:0-30784 GCA_041160955.1 Bacteroidota bacterium | reverse complement strand
CCATCTGCCATTTCTTCTTCCAATACCATCGCTTGCGCCGCCGGCAATTGCATGACTTCTTCCATATTACGGATCCGACCCGCTGGCACACCCGCACTTTTCAATTTTTCCATCAAACTTGCGGCATCATATTTTGCCATTGATTTTGCTAAAATAGCAATTAATGCGCCTCGGTTTTTTACCCGATCGCTATTGGTTTTATACTCAGGTAGTTCTATCATTTCAGGCATATTTAACGCCTCGCATAGCCGTATAAATTGCCGCTGCGTACCCACAGCCAAAACGACTGGTTGACCATCGGCACAGGTAAATACATCGCCATAAGGGGCAATATTGGGGTGTTGTGTACCCATGGGGCTTGGAATGTAACCCGTATTCAGGTAATTGGATGCCTGGTTCACCAACGAAGCCAAAGCACTTTCCATCAAAGAAGTACTCACCACACATCCCTTTCCCGAACGCTCGCGGTGGAGTAGCGCAATAAGAATCGCCTCTTTTAGTTGATGTCCCGCCAGCAAATCAATCAATGCAACTGGCATTTTTACGGGAGGTCGATTGGGTTCTCCATTGATATGCAAAAATCCCGCTTCGGCCTGTAGCACCATATCAAAAGCGGGAGTTTCGTCTTCGGGATCGGCAAAAGCGTTGAGTTGCGCAAAAATAAGACGCGGGTTTAGGTTTTGAAGCGTTGCCGCGTCCACCTGCATTTTAAGTGCTGAACTGGGCTTGAAATTAGAAATAACAATATCCGCATCTTGGATCAACTCATGTGCGGTTGCTTGATCTTCAGATTGGGTCAAATCTAAAAAAACGTGTTCTTTATTCCAATTTACACTAAAAAAATAAGCAGAAGTAGTTGAGTCTTGCGGCTCGCTAGGGGTTTTCCAACTACGCGTCATATCGCCGCCGGTTTTGCTATTTTCAATTTTGACTACCTGTGCGCCCAGTTCAGCGAAAAACATACCGACAGCGGGCCCTGCCAAAACGGAGGCCAGTTCAACCACTTTTAATTCAGAAAAAGGATAATGCATTATATTTAAGTTAGCGAACCACTGTAATATCGCCTTGGATGGTAAATTTCCTTCCAGGCACGTGTTCAATTTCGGCTACAAAGATAAAAACTCCGGGGTTTGCATCTTTATTGCGCACTGTGCCATCCCAGCCGCTGCTGCGTTCATTGGTCATGGCGTTTTTAGTTTCAAAAACTAAATTACCCCAACGGTCATAAATCCGCAACCAATTAATAGGTACAGGATCTTTGCTAAATAAGATAAACCGATCATTACCTTCATTATCCGCTGGGTAAATGATATTAGGAGCGAAAATATTAGGTTGGATCACCA
The DNA here is from genome assembly GCA_041160955.1 of Bacteroidota bacterium. Taxonomy (GTDB): domain Bacteria; phylum Bacteroidota; class Bacteroidia; order Chitinophagales; family Saprospiraceae; genus M3007. The sequence continues at coordinate 29,441 of JBEAVK010000076.1, read as the reverse complement.
ATTGCACCCGATCTGTTGCAGTACAACCTTCACTATCTGTTACAGTAACTGTAAACCAAGTTGTTTCTTGCGGTTTGACGGTTATTTGCGGGCAATTCCCGCACATTATTTCATCAGGCCGCCATTCTGTTAATTCAATAGGTCGGCTAGGAGATGAGCCAAGTAGCACCGATTCACCAGGCTCTAAAGGTTCATCTATCCGAATGATTTCTGCTGTTACACCAAGACTATCTGGTTGTCCGATAGAAATATCAATGGGATAATTATAACACCCTGTGGAATCTTTTACGACTAATGTGTAATTACCTGATTTTAAACCTGTTACTGGCGAGTTATAGGTATAGTTTTTACCGCCGTTTACAGAGTATTGGTAAGGTTCTAAACCGCCACTGGGTTGACCAAAATTGACGCTGGCATCCGACAATCCAAAACAAGAGGGTAGGGTAGTCTGGTAAGGGAATTGAGGAGAATTGAACGAAGCGGTGAGCGTATCTTCGGCAAAATCCGTACGGCGGCACACACCCAGATAGCCACGAGCGGTGTATTTGCCGGGGGAATAAGCCACAAAAAAAGAATCTGCGCCGAATTGCAATAATGAATCTTTGAAATACCATTGCACGCCATCAAATCGACCACTGGCCAGTAACGTATCGGGGCAAACGCCATCTCCAATAATATTTAATGCGATATTGGGTTTGGCCACTTTACTAAAACCGCTAAAAAAGCCACCAAAACCCGCCGCTCCATTCCGACCAAAATAAGCCACTTGCACCGCGCCTTCTGCAATGATGCTTACCGTATTGGGCGGATTATTAGAGGAAAATAACGTCAAGTTGCGATAAGTGACAAAATCGGGGTTGCCTTGTACTGCGCTGGGTGTACCAATTGACGCAACTACACCATCTAAGCGGACGGTTACCAGCGAATCGCGCATAGCCACGATCATTAGGCCACCATCGTATTTGACTCCACCTATTTGATTGGGCTGGTAAATATTATCCACTGCATTTGGGATAGCGCAGGAAATAGGCGGCACAAAAATAAGCCCTCCGGTACGTTTTTCATCATCAGTGCCGGCCACACCACCCACTACTTGATATACATACGACGGCTTGGAGGTAAGAATATGTAAATTACCTGCATTGGTAAACTGCGCAGTGGGAATTTGGAAATAATCGCTGGCATTGAGTGTAGCAGCAGGTGTTGAATTGCCATTCAGAAAAACCTGTGTACCATTTTCGTGTGCTACTACGTAAGGAATTTCAATAACATTACCACCATTGCCTTTACAAAGGATATATTCTTCGCCAACGAGTTCGATGGGTACAATTTGATCGACACCTATGTCATTTGCACTTTCGTTCACAGGCGCGCCAGTCCAAGAACCGACATTTACGGCAATCGGTTTACTGGCAGTCAATAATGAACCAATCATGCCATTTGGTGGCTGGAAAGTCGCATTACTACCTATATATTGTGCCACTACGAGCGATTGGCCAGCCATTAGGATAAAATTAGCAGACCCGGGGATTTGCACATCGGCTCCATTTACCCTCAAACGCACACCCGTATCGTATTCAGATAGGGAGACTTGGGTACTATCTTCGGTGGCGATCATCCCAATGAAATTGGAGCGGCCGTTACCTTGGCTAGCCCCTTGTATCATTTGACCCGTTCTAAATACTTGTCCTAACGCAGCCCTGCCTTTACAAGTAAGATCACAGGCTTGGTACTGAGATGAACTATGTGCCCTAAAATTGGTATAAAACTTCTTTTCAGCGACCAAAACAAATCCTTTGTTATTCAATGGCTGATGTAGTTCATTTTCTCCAACCAAGGTGATGGTGTTGTTGGTATTACCAATATCATAGCGTTGAGGCGTACTATTTGAAATGACTAAAACAGACAAAACTGTACCATCAGCCGTTTGGACAGAAACGGGAAATGGGGTAGTTTCTGGCGTAGTAAGATACAGGTATTGTGGCCCCCATTCGCCCCTTGCGTGCATAGGAGGTACCCAGTGGATAGAGTCTAATTGCGAAAATGCTTGGGAATAGCCGCATAAAAGGCCAAAAACAAAAAATATTTGCTTCGATCTACGAAAAAAAAATAAGTACATGGGGCAAATATAGGTATTTCTAGTATAAACTAATGGGATTTGCTTTTATAGATAGTTGTACCAATCAAAAAAAATATTTTTGCTAAATCGTTTTTTCTATCGAATAATATGCTCACATTTGCAGATAAAATATTTGCACAGTCCATTATGAATAGATTTAAGTACGCCACCATTATTTTCTTTGGTATCATTGCTTGTAATGCCTTGAGTAAATGTAAAAACAGTAGTAGCCTTGTGGACGGGGGGACTATTCCTGATAAAATTAGTTATAATTTCCATGTTCGCCCTATTCTTTCCGATAAATGCTTTGCATGTCACGGCCCTGATAAGAGTCAAATTAAAGCTGGATTAAGGCTGGATAAAGAAGAATTTGCTTATGCGCCATTAAAAGAAACCGTAGGTGCTTTTGCGATAGTTCCCGGTAGCCCTGAGTCATCGGAATTAATAAAGAGGGTTACCTCTAAAGATCCTTCGTATCAAATGCCTACGCCTGAATCTCACCTTGGTGCTTTATCGGAGCGCGAAGTAAAAATTTTGGAAAAATGGATTCAACAAGGTGGTAAGTATGAAAAACACTGGGCATTTATAACACCTGAAAAACCTGAAATTCCGGTTGTAAAGGATAAAAAATGGCCTAAGAACGAAATTGATTATTTCACCTTATCCAAAATGACTGAAAAAGGGATAAAGCCCAATCCCGAAGCGCAAAAAGAACACTTACTCAAACGTATTTCCATTGATTTGACTGGATTGCTTCCCAATCCAGCCGAAGTGGATGCTTTTTTAGCAGATAATAGTGAAAACGCCTATGAAAAAGCCATTGATCGGTTATTAGCCCAGCCACAATATGGTGAAAAAATGGGGGTTTTATGGCTCGATATTGCACGTTATTCCGATAGTTATGGTTATCAAGACGATAATATAAGGACGCAATGGCCTTATCGAGATTGGGTGATTCATGCATTTAATGAAAACTTGCCTTATGACCAATTTGTGATGTGGCAACTTGCGGGTGACCTATTACCCAATGCCAATAAAGAACAAATTTTGGCTACTGCTTTTTTGCGCAACCATAAATACACCGAAGAGGGCGGCGTGATTCCAGAAGAATACCGTGTGGAGTATATTTTGGATAAAGTAAAGACCTTTTCAAAAGGTATGCTGGCATTGACCGTAGAGTGCGCACAGTGCCACGACCACAAATACGATCCTATTAGCCAAAAGGATTATTACCAGATGTTTGGCTTTTTTAACTCCTCCAAAGAAGTGGGTTATGAAGGCGACGTAAGTATTTCAAAACCAGCCAAAACGCCTATTTTGCCCCTCACTAAACAAGAAATAAAGGATATTCTAACCTTTATCAACCATCGCGATACCAATGCTTTGTCGGTCTCTGTTATGGGTGAAATGGATACTATACGCAAGACATATATCCTGAATAGGGGTGCTTATGATAAACCTGGTGAAATTGTTCAACCCGCAGCACTGAATTCCGTAATGAACTTTGATACCAGCCAGTTTCAACGCAATCGCCTAGGTTTGGCGCAATGGACGATTGATAAAAAAAATCCTTTAACTGCGCGTGTTTTTGTCAATCAGGTTTGGCAAGAATTTTTTGGACTTGGTTTGGTAAAAACGGCTGGAGATTTCGGTATGCAGGGTAATTTACCTTCACACCCAGAATTATTGGACTGGTTGGCCGTAGATTTCATGGAACACAAATGGGATATTAAACGATTGGTAAAGCAGATTTTACTTTCCGCAACGTATCGCCAATCCTCTGAAATAACCGAACAACACCTTCAAACAGACCCCGATAACGTATATTTGGCCAGAGCACCAAGGATACGTATGAAAGCGGAGTTTATCCGCGATATGGTATTGGCAACCAGTCAATTACTATTTAAGGAAATTGGCGGCCCCAGCGTAAAACCATACCAACCCAAAGGGCTTTGGGAAAGTTCATCATCGGGTAGGGGCGTGCTGAAAACCTATATCCAAGACAAAGACAGCGCCCTGTACCGAAGAGGGATGTACACTTTTATCAAACTTACCCTGCCACCGCCTTCTATGGTCATGTTTGATGCCAGCAACCGCGACCAATGCGAGATAAAACGCTCCAGCACCAATACGCCCCTTCAAGCATTAATTATGATGAATGACCCAACCGTATTGGAGGCTTCACGGGTATTTGCGCAACGACTTTTAGCGCAATCTAAATCTATGGATGACCAAATTGCCTTAGCCTTCAAAACAATTGTTTGTCGCAATGGCTCACAAAAAGAGTTGACGATCCTAAAGAACTACTATGCGGAGCAATTAGCCGAGTTCAAATCCCAAAAACTGAATGCCGCCCAAACCTTGAAAGTAGGGGAGTGGCCAATAGATAAAACACTGAATCCCGATGAATCCGCTGCTTTAATGAAAGTAGTGAGTGTCATTTATAATATGGAAGAAGCAATTACTAAATCATAAACTATGCAGAAGGAAATATTGGAGCATGGCCTCAACATGAACCGTCGGAAATTTTTGTCTCGGATGAGTCTCGGACTTGGTAGCGTGGCCTTAGGTTCGCTATTGGTGCCTGATTTGTTTTCCGGCAACCTAGAAGAAACCATCATGGCAGGGCTGCCGCATTTTGCCCCAAAAGCAAAACGCGTCATTTATCTCTTCCAAAATGGAGCACCTTCACAATTGGACTTGTTCGATTATAAGCCCAAATTAAAGGAAATGCACGGCCAAGAACTGCCAGCATCCATCCGAATGGGGCAACGACTGACGGGTATGACTGCTGACCAAAAAGGATTTCCAATGGCCAGTTCTAAATTTGCTTTTGCACCAGCGGGCAAACATGGTATGTGGATCAGCGAATTGCTGCCTTATACCTCAAAAGTGGCGGATGACCTTTGTTTTATCAGAACAATGCACACTGAGGCTATCAACCACGATCCTGCACTTACTTTTTTCCAAACTGGCGCACAAGTAGGTAATCGCCCCAGTATGGGAGCATGGCTTAGTTATGGCTTGGGCAGCGAAAATAAAAACCTGCCCGCTTTTTGCGTACTTTTATCCAAAGGACAAGGCAATGGGCAAGGTGTCTATTCCAAATTGTGGACAAATGGCTTTTTGGATTCCGTACACCAAGGCGTACAATTTAGTAATGGCGAAAACCCTGTACTGTATTTAAACAACCCCGAGTCAATAGACAAAGCAGACCGTCGTACGATGCTGGATAAAGTATCCGAACTCAACGAAGAGGGCTATAAGCAATTTGGCGACCCCGAAATTAATACCAAAATACAACAGTATGAAATGGCGTTCCGGATGCAAACCGCAGTGCCAGAAGTAACTGATATTAAATCGGAGCCACAAAGTATTATTAAATTATACGGCCCCGATTGTTTGGTGCCAGGGACTTATGCCGCCAATTGCTTATTGGCACGTAAATTATCGGAAAATGGGGTGCGATTTGTCCAAATTTACCACCAAGGCTGGGATGCGCACGACAACTTGCCCTCTCAAATTGTTGGTCAATGTAAAGATACCGACCAGTCCTCCGCTGCCTTGATTACCGATCTCAAGCAACGTGGTTTATTGGACGAAACATTGGTGATTTGGGGTGGCGAATTTGGCCGTACCAATTATTGTCAAGGTACTTTAACCGCTGATAATTACGGGCGCGATCACCACCCACGCTGTTTTACCATTTGGATGGCTGGCGGCGGTGTAAAACCAGGTGTTTATGGAGAAACCGACGATTTTGGTTATAATATCCAAAAAGATCCTGTCCATGTACATGATTTCCAAGCCACTGCGCTTCATTTAATGGGGCTTAACCATGAGCAACTCGTGTATAAGCACTTGGGGCGTAGGTATCGGCTCACGGACGTGCATGGTAAGGTTATTAATGGATTAATTGCTTAAATCAGTGCTCTACTTCAACCTTTTAAGTGTGCTTTATGCCTAGAATATATATTTATAATTTTTGTATTGCCTTAAATTGCCTATTGCTTTTTTTAGCCTTTTTTGGGGCTAATATGCAGTTGCCAACGGCATTAAAAGTCGTTGGTCGAATGCATCCGTTAGTACTTCATTTTCCCATAGTACTGCTGGTTTTAACGGGCGTTTGGGCATTTTTTATTGCGCCTAAATTTGCCAATATTCCACCTGTAATCGGCCATAATTTATTGTTAGTAACAGCAATTTCGAGTGCTTTAGCAGCATTAATGGGGCTTTTTCTTGGTCAAGAAGGCGATTACAATACCGATATATTATTTTGGCACAAATGGAGTGGGGTAGGAGTTGCTGTATTGACTTGGGCTGGTTATGCATTCAGGGATCAAATTCAAGCCAACAGTCTATTATCAAAAAGTTTTTTTGCGGCGGGTCTTGTTGCAATTACGATTGCTGGGCATAAAGGAGCGGCTATTACCCATGGCGAAAACTATCTTTTAGCACCATTGGGTTCACCTTCTAAAATAGCATCCGTCGCCTTGGAAGATGCGTACGTATTTGAAGACTTGGTTTATCCAATTTTAAAAGAAAAATGCCTTTCGTGCCATAACGCCACCAAACTGAAAGGTGAATTATCGCTGGAAACACCCGAATCAATCTTAAAAGGTGGTAAACATGGTAAATTATGGGACCTCAATGATCCAGAATTGGGTTTACTGCTACATCGCGCTCACCTGCCATTAGAAGACGAAGAACACATGCCACCCAAAGGCAAGCCACAATTGACAGATGAAGAAATCAATATACTCTACCATTGGATCAAAGGCGGATCGAATTTCAAGCAAAAAGTAGTTGACTTGCCTCAAAATGATAGTTTAGCCGTATTAGCAGCACATGTTTTTAGTGGCAAAACAGCAGAAATTTACGATTTTGCCGCAGCCAGTGCTGATGTAATAAAGCAACTAAACAATGATTACAGGGCCGTTTATCCACTTTCTTTAGCATCGCCGGCACTCGGCGTGGAGTTTTATGGTATTTCTGCTTTTAAAAGCGCATATATTGGAGAACTAAAACCTGTTAGAGAACAAATTGTAAGTTTGAACCTAAATAAGATGCCCATTACGGACGAAGATTTGCGGGTTATTGCGGGTTTTCCCAATCTACGCAAACTCACTTTATCATTTACGCCCATCACTGGCGCAACATTAGGGGAACTAAAAAACTTAAAGCACCTAAAAAAACTATCGCTTTCCAGCACCAAAATCAATGCTGCCGCTTTAATGGTCTTGAAGGATTTTCCTGCTTTAAATGCGTTATATCTTTGGAATAGTGCCCTTTCGGCGGATGAACTTGCAGCACTTAAAGCCAGTTTGCCGAAAACCAATATTGAAACTGGTTATAGCGGCGATACTGTTGTAGCCAAACTCAATGCCCCGATTTTGGAAGGAGAGGAGCAGATATTTACCACTTCGGCCAAAGTCTTGTTGAAAAACTATATAAATGGTGCTGTTGTTCGATATACCCTTGATGGCACAATACCAGATAGCCTTACATCGCTCATTAGCCCCGATGATGATAGCATTGCTGTTGATAAATCCTGTGTACTGACTGCAAAAACCTTTTTACCGGGATGGATCAGCAGCGATATTGCCACACGCAATTTTTATAAAGTAGGTTTTATGCCCGATAGCGTGGCTCTACGATACCCGCCAAATCCTACTTATGCAGGAGAAGGGCCTAAAACAGTAGCCAATAAAAAAATCGGAGATAGCGATTTCAGGTCTAACAAATGGTTGGGATTTGACCATACCTCGATGGAAGCATACTTGTATTTCAATGAAGCCGTTGCGTTATCGACAATTTCTATCAGTAGCCTTGTCAATATTAGCAATTATATCATGCCAGCGGAAGAAATTGAGGTTTGGGGCGGACTAAATGGCAAATTTACGCTATTAAAAAGACTAAAACCGGAGCAGCCCAAATCCATGGCTGGCCCAAATACACCCATTGGTTACCTCTGTTCCTTCCCTACTCAAAAAATGAATGTCATCAAAGTAAAAGCAAGACCTGTTCAAAAACTACCGAGTTGGCACCCCGGAAAAGGGACTGTTGGCTGGTTTTTTGTAGATGAAATATTTTTGAATTAAAATGGCACATATCCTATTAAAACATATCGCAGAAGAAGCAGGTGTTTCTGTAACTACTGTTTCCTTTGTGCTGAATGGAAAAGCAAAAGAGAAACGGATCAGTGATGCTATCATTGAAAAGGTCGAAAATATTATTGAGGCAAAAAATTTCAAGCCTAACGCTTTTGCCAAAGGGCTTAGAACAGGAAAAACAGCCACTATTGCCTTAATTGTAGAAGATATTGGCAATGCTTTTTTTGCGAATATTGCAAAGAAAATAGAACTCATCGCTTATCAAAAAGGATATAAAGTAGTTTTTGCAAGCACCGATAACAACGAACTAAAGGCAAAGGAACTACTGGAATTGATGCGCAGCCAGCATGTAGATGGGCTGATCGTTATTCCTACTCCGGGATTAAGACCCTCCATTCTACAGTTGACGCAGAAGAAAGTGCCGATTATTCTTTTTGACCGCTATTTTGAGGATATATCTACCAATTATGTTATCTTGGATAATTTTCAGGGGTCTTATAACATGACCTATGAATTGATAAAAAAAGGGAAAACAAAAATTGGTTTTGTAACGATTGACAGTCAAATGACCCAAATGATAGAGCGTTTAGAGGGGTATAAACAATGTTTGAAAGACCATAGTATTCCTTATGACGACAACAGGGTAATGGTATTCCCGCATATTAGCCCAATACAAATTGACCCTGCATATATGGAAGCGAGATTTAGAGCGCAACCTGATTTGGATGCGCTATTCTTTGCCACCAATTATCTTGGTATTTTAGGGCTGGAATGCCTCAATAATTTAAATAAATCTATACCCAGGGATATTGGTGTTGCTAGTTTTGATGACCATGATCTTTTTAGACTGTTCCGCCCCCCAATTAGCGTTGTTGCACAGCCCATAGAAGACCTTGCAAATGCTGCAATTGAAATGTTATTAACCCAAATATCCAATGAATCCATACAAACAAAACAAGTTCGGGTGATGCCCCAAATAATAATCCGAAATTCTTTTTGATATTTTTTTGTAGTTCTAATTAATCGAACTACTTTTGTACTAGCAATGCTAAATCGTTTAACTCATTTACGCTGAATTGGCAATTATGCCTATTCACTTCCTCACTATCTATTTCATTCTATTTATTTTAACCAATATTCTATCATTATGCGTTATTATTTACTTACCCTTTTTAGCATATTGTGCATGCACAGTGTGCTTTTGGCTCAGACAAAGCAACTCACCGGAGTTGTTAAGGAAGCCAATGGTGAATCCGTTTTTGCAACAATTAAGGTGCGCTCAGGCGAAGCAGCCACCAATACCGATGCGGACGGTAATTTTAGCCTAAAAGTACCTGTTCGCGAAATTGTACTTGAAGTACGTGCAACAGGTTATGACGACCAAGATGTTACTGTAACAGATCGCGAAAACAATATCACGATCCTTATGGTACCTTCTAATGCCGAACTTGGCGAGGTTGTTGTAACGGCGCTTGGCATCCGTAAGGAGAAAAAAGCACTCGGTTACGCCCTTACAGAAGTAAAAGGCCAAGACCTGACTCAAGCAAGGACGAATAGCCTTGTCAATAACCTGACTGGTCGTGTGGCTGGCCTCAATGTAGTAAGTACTGCTACAGGTGCTGGTGGTTCTACAAGGGTTGTTTTAAGGGGAAATACGTCGATTTCCGATAATAACCAACCACTTTATGTCATTGATGGTATTCCGATGGACAACTCAAACCGCGGCTCTGCTGGCGAATGGGGCGGTCGCGATGCTGGTGATGGCATTCAAATGATTAACCCTGACGAAGTAGAAACCATTTCTGTCCTAAAAGGCGGTAATGCTGCGGCACTATACGGTGCGCGCGCTTCTAACGGCGTTATCTTGATTACAACCAAAAAAGGTTCTAAGCGCAAAGGCTTGGGCATAGAAATCAATAGCAATTTTGCTTCTGAATCCGCTATGGACTTTACAGAGTGGCAGTATGAATACGGCCACGGTACACTAGGCGCAAAGCCTGTTGATGCTGCGGGTGTTACTGGTATCCCATTGAACAGCTGGGGAGCAAAATTGGATGGTAGTTCTGTCCCTCAATTTGATGGCGTGTCTCGCCCATATTCCGCTCAAAAAGGCGCAATTGGAAGATTCTACGAAACAGGTACCAATTTGAACAATTCTATTTCGCTTTATGGCGGAACGGATAAGATGACCTACAATTTTACGGCATCTGACCAAAACAACCAAAGCGTTATTCCGGGCTCTACTTTGCGCAGGAATAATTTTGCTATGAACGTAGGCATCAACCCAGTGAATAAATTGAACGTGAACGTAAGTGCGCGTTATATTGCAGAAAGAACGCGTAATCGCCCACGCTTGTCCGATTCTCCAGGTAATGCTAATTTCACAGTAGGTCTTACACCTACCAGCTGGGATGTGAGAACATTCCAAGAAAGCAAGGAAACTGCCACCGGTGGTGAGCAAGCATTTAGCAACAACCCTTTTGTAACTAATCCATATTGGGCTATTGAGAATTTCCAACAAAAAGATTCTCGCGACCGCCTTATTGGCGCCATCGAAGCGCGTTATGACTTTACGAGTTGGTTGTACTTGCGTGCAAGAATTGGAACAGACCAATACACACGTGCCAATTTTGAAGTTACACCAACAGGTACTAACTATACACCAGGTGGCCAAATTGACAACCAATCCAACAACCGTTTCAGCGAAAGAAACGCAGAATGGATCTTGGGCGTGAACAAAAACGTTGGTTCTAAAATCGGAATTGATGCTTTTGTGGGCGGAAATGCCATGACGCAAAAAGACGAAACGGTTGGATATAGCGGTAATAATTTCTTTGTTCCTGGGTTCTATAATATTAATAACCTTCAGAACAAAAACACCATTTATGGCTATAGCGAAAAGAGGATTAACTCTTTCTTCGGTTCTGGTGAGGTGTCGTACAACCGCTTCTTATATTTGACAGTAACTGCTCGTAATGACTGGTATTCAACGCTTTCTGCTGATAATCGTTCTATCCTCTACCCATCTGTAGCAGGTAGCTTTATCTTGTCCGAAGCATTCAAAATGCCAGAATTTATCTCTTTTGCAAAAGTACGTGCAGCATGGTCAAAAGTGGGTGGTGACCGCAGTCCTTATGGTCTTACATTGCCTTATCGTTTAAGCAGCAATACCTATGATAATTTGCCAGTAGGTGACATTGGTACCAACACCATTCCAAACCAAAACCTATTGCCATACCAAGTGACTTCTTCTGAGATTGGTATTGATGGCCGTTTCTTTAACAATAGGGTTGGACTTGATCTTACGCTCTATCAAAGGGCTACAACCAATGATATCATTAGCAGCCAAATTTCACAAACAAGTGGTTTTGGTAGCGTATTGATCAACGTCGGTGAAGTAAGCAATAAAGGTGTTGAATTATTATTGAACCTTACACCAGTTAAAACTGAAAAATTAGTTTGGGATCTTTCTTACAATATGGGCTATAATATTAGCGAAGTTGTAAAGATTTCTGACCAGTTGACTACCTCTCGCGTAGCCAATGCACGTTCTTTGACTTCATTTGTTGATCATAATGTAGGTACAGAATTCGGACAAGTAATGGGCTTTGATTACAAGCGCAACGCAAATGGCGATATTTTATTGAAAGATGGTTTGCCACAACGCGGCTTACTACAGGCTTATGGAACAGGTGTTTCTCCACTTACTTTGGGCTTGAATAACGATTTCCGCATTGGTAACCTCAATTTTGGATTCTTGATTGATGGTCGTTTTGGTGGTGTGATGTACTCTGGTACAAACGATTTTGGTACATTCCGTGGCAAAACTGAACGTACGCTCGAAGGCCGCGATGGTGGTCTTGTTGTGGACGGTATTGACGAAGCGACAGGTGCTAAAAACGATAAAAACGTAACTTCGCAGGCTTATAACCAAGCTATCGGTTTGAATATCTCTTCTGAGTTTATCTACAAATCAGATTTCATCAAATTGCGCCAAGTTATCTTGGGTTATAATATCCCATCTAAAGCATTTGGAAAAAGCGGTATCAAAGGAATCAATATTGCTTTTGTTGCGCGCAACTTAGCCATCTTGAAAAAGTATGTGCCAAACATTGACCCGGAATCTACTTATAACTCTGGCAACGGCCAAGGTTTGGAGTGGTTCGGTTACCCTCCAGTACGCTCTATGGGTGTTAATGTAAATTTGAAATTCTAATTATTTTTTAAGAAAAACACAATTTTAATATTATGAAAAATTTAATTAAATGTCTGTCAGTAATGAGTATCCTTATTTTGGGTGCTTGTGCTAAAGACTTTGACGAAATAAATATAGATCCAACATCCGTTACATCACTTTCCTCGGATGCCTTATTCACGAAAGCCGCTTTGGATGCATCCGGTGGCGAATATGAGGCTTGGAGGACTAACCTCATTTACAATACTCAATTTATCCAGCAATTTGCTTCCCTCAACTGGGCGCAAGGTGATAAATACGAACTCAACGAAGGTTATAATTCCGCTTTGTGGGACGCTTATTACGGTGGTGCTGTTAAAAGTTTGGTTAATTTGTTGGAAAGAACAAAGACCGATCCAGCAGATATCAACTATAACAGCGCAGCACGTGTCCTAAAAGCCTTTGTATTTTTGAGGTTGACGGATTCTTATGGCGACGTACCTTATTTTGAAGCAGGTCGTGGTTTTTATGATGGTGTTTTCTCTCCTAAATATGACGAGCAAAAGGCTATTTTGGCTGATTTGATTACTGAATTGGAAGTAGCAGGGCGCTCATTCGATGCTTCTAAGCCATTCAAAGGCGACCCATCTTCATATAAAGGCGATGTAAATTTGTGGAAAAAAGCAGCCAATTCCTTGATGTTGCGCGTAGCGATGCGTATGTCTAAAAAGGATGCTGCTGCTGCACAGGCTGGCGTTGCAAAAGCAGTTGCTGGTGGCGTATTCTCCGATTACACAGAATCATTCCGTATCAATCACTTTGCAGGGCCATTTGTTAACCCAAACAGTAATGTATTGGGTTATTTCAATGGTGGTCGTTTGGAATTGTCTGCAAATGGCTTCAAGTTTTCAAAAACGTTTATCGATATATTGGCAGCCAATGCAGATCCACGCTTGAAAATCCTTTCAGTCGTACGTACAGGTGATGTATCCTCTGCCACAATTGGTGTAGAAGATGATTCCCCAGCGGTTCAAAAAGGCTTGCCTAGCGGTTCTGATCCTGCAACAATTACGAATATTGCGTCTTATTCTCAATTGCGTTCTTCTTTCGCAGATGCGAATGACCCAAATATCCTTATTACGCACGGCCAAACCATGTTATTGATGGCAGAAGCAAGAGAAAGAGGTTGGGTGAATACAGGTACTGCTGAAGAATATTTCAGGACTGGTGTCACGTCTTCTATTTTGCAACTAAAACTGTACAGTCCAGCAGATGGTATTGTTGATGATGCAGCAGCAGCGGCTTATGGTGCATCTATTGCTTACCCAGCAGGAGGCTCAGTGGAAGAGAAAATGAAAGCGATCAATACACAGTATTATATCACTTCGTTTTTGGATGGTTACGAGCCACACGCCAACTGGCGCCGCTCTGGTATCCCTCAATTGACGGCGGTTAATTTCCCTGGTAATTACACTGGTGGATCTATTCCGCGTCGTTTCCAATATCCTGCCAGTGAGTCAGGATTGAACAAAGAGAATCTAGGTGCTGCTGTTTCCCGTTTGGGCTCGGCTGATGACTGGAATGGACGTGTTTGGTGGGACGCTAATTAATTCATTATTAGGTATTTATAACTAGGACAATAGGCTTTATGGGCAGAAGATTTTCTGTTTGTAAAGCCTATTGTTTTTTTATCGCGTTTGCTTCGTATTTTGCACCCAATTAGAACTATTTTTTGTACATTATGCCAAAAATAACCCTGTTTTTTATCCTTCTTTTCGCATTTCAATACAATGCCTCGGCGCAACCGCTTTTTACCCCTATTTCCCCTACCATATCGGGTGTTCATTTTGAAAATAAACTCGTAGAAAGCCCACTCCAAAATATCATCACCTACGAGTATTTTTACAACGGAGGCGGAGTGGCCATCGCCGATTTTGATAATAACGGCCTTATGGATCTCTATTTTACTTCCAACCAACAACCTAACGCCATTTACTACAATACTGGCAATTGGGCTTTTGAAGATCGTACCCAAAAAGCAGGCGTAGCAGGTAACAAAGGCTGGAAAACGGGCGTTTCCGTCGCCGATGTCAACGGTGATGGTTGGGTGGATATTTATGTCTGCTATTCAGGCGATTTAGAACCCGAACAACGCCAAAATCAGTTATTTATCAATAATACCGATGGTACCTTTACCGATAAAGCACGTGAAATGGGCGTTGCCGATGACGGCTATTCAACCCATGCCGCTTTTTTTGATTACGATTTGGATGGCGATCTCGATCTTTTTGTACTCAACCACAATGTCAAAAACTTACAAAATTTTGATGCTGCATTTGTCAAAAAAATGGTCGATCCTGACGCGGGCGACCGCTTATACCAAAACAACCAAGGCAAATTTACAGATGTCACCGTAGCAGCAGGTATTATTTCCAATCCTTTGGGTTACGGACTAGGCATTAGTATTTCGGACATCAATAACGATGGCTGGCCCGATCTGTATGTGACCAACGATTATGTGGAAGAAGATTACCTCTATATCAACCAAAAAAATGGGACTTTTAAGGAATCACTCAAAGAACAAATGGGACACCTTTCTAATTTTTCGATGGGTGTGGACATAGCTGATATGAACAACGACGGTTTTCAAGATATTATAACCCTCGATATGTTGCCCGAAACCAATAAAAGACAAAAACTACTCTTCGCGCCCGACAACTACGAATTGTATAATAACACACTGCAAAATGGTTTTTACCACCAAATTATGCGCAATATGCTCCAATTGAACCATGGTAACGGCACTTTTAGCGAAATTGGGCAATTGGCGGGCATTTCTAATACCGATTGGAGTTGGGCACCCTTACTCGCCGATTTTAACAACGACGGCCACCGCGATCTATTCGTGACCAATGGTTACGGTCGGGATATGATTAATATGGATTTTATGAAATTTTACGCCAATGAACGGCTAAAATTCAACCGTGGCGAGCCCAGTAGCCGTATGTTTTTAATGCTGCAAAGTATCAAATCGACACCATTACACAACTATATCTTTGAAAATAATGGCCAACTTCGATTTATAGATCGCTCTACGGAATGGGGTTTTCAAGAAGCCAATTTCTCGCACGGTGCCGCTTATGCCGATTTGGACAACGATGGAGATCTCGACTTAGTGGTAAATAATATGAACCAAGCGGCAGGTATCTTCAAAAATGAAACCAATACTATCCATAAAAACAACCATTTTTTGCGTGTTTCGCTTAAAATGGAGGGTAAAAATACTTTTGCGTTAGGCACCAAGATCAAGGTTTTTTCGGGCAAAATGGTACAATATGCCGAGTATTACCCCGTTCATGGCTTCCAATCTTCTATGCTCTGTCCACTGCACATCGGCTTAACGGCCTCAAAAATTGACTCTCTACAAATCACCTGGCCAGGTGGAGTAGGAGAGACCATCCGCAATAATATCCCTATCGACCAAATGATGACACTCACACCTAAATCAACTGTTATTACCAAGGTTTTGCCCCCCAAAAACAACCCTGTTTTTACCAATTCCGAAGCAAAAATCAATTTTAGGCACCAAGAAGACAAAACCAACGATTTTAAAATTCAGCCCTTGATGCCCAATATGCTCTCGTATTCGGGGCCACGTATTGCTACCACCGATCTGAATAATGATGGCCTCACAGATGCGTTTATCTGCGGTGCGCGCAACCAACAAGGAGCCGTTCTGATCCAATTGGAAGATGGCAGCATGGTGGTTTCCAATATGATTGAACCCACAGCCAACAAACCAACAGAAGACACCGATGCCGTTTTTTTTGATGCCGACGGCGATGGCGACCAAGATTTATACGTCGTGAGTGGCGGATACGACTTATCCGCCAATGATCCTGCGCTGCAAGATGTGCTGTATATCAACCAAGCCCGCCAATTTGTAAAAAGCACCGCCGCCTTACCCTCCGAAACCAATATGGGTAGTTGCGTCACCGCACTCGACTACGATAAGGACGGCGATACTGATCTTTTTGTGGGCGGAAGGGCTGTCTCTGGTCGGTATCCCGAAGCGGGTGTTAGTATGTTATTAGAAAACGATGGAAAAGGTCAGTTTAAGGATATAACAGCGGTAATTGCGCCAGAACTGCGCCAAATTGGTATGGTGACAGATGCCGTTTGGGCAGATTTAAACAAAGACGGCAGCCCCGAACTACTCGTTTGTGGCGAATGGATGACACCCGAAGTGTTTACTTTTTCCAAAGGTAAAATGATAAAAACCACCGCTTCTTTTTTTAGCCAAAACCTCAACGGCTGGTGGAATAGCATGGCATTAGCCGATATGGACAACGACGGTGACCTGGATTTAATCGCTGGAAACTGGGGGCTGAATAGCCAATTCAACATCAGTGCTGAACGCCCTATGACACTGCATTACGCGGATTTTGACCAAAATGGCTATATTGATCCGATTATTTGCTATTTTATCGAAAACCAATCTTATCCAATGGCCTCGCGCGACGAATTGACCGATCAAATAGTGGGTTTTCGCCAAAAATTCCCTACTTACGATGCCTATTCGGATGCCACCATCAGCGATATACTCGATTCAACGCAACTACAAAATGCTAAAATATTAACCGCCAATTATTTCCAAACCACTTATTTTGAAAACAATAATGGCCGTTTTACTGCCCATACTTTACCCTTAGAAGCCAATATGTCGCCCGTGCAAGCCATTGCTACTGGCGATTACAACCGCGATGGCCACCAAGATATATTGCTGGGCGGCAACATAGACCAAACTCGGATAAAAATAGGTAAAATGGATGCGAATTACGGCATATTACTCATCGGCGACGGCAGAGGAGGTTTTCGATACGTCTCCCAAATTGAATCAGGACTGTCCATAAAAGGTTGTATCCGCGCCATTGCGCCTATCACAACCGCGTCTAAAGCGCAAATGCTACTGATTGGCCGCAACAACGAACTACCTTTGCTCCTTAAATATTAAACCACCATGCGTTTATTGGTTCTTTTGTTTTTATATTGTTTTTGCGGCACAGTATCGGCCCATAAAAAAAATGATTTTGCTGCCCAAGATTATATCCAAGCCCTCAAACGCGTGACCGATGTCATGCTTAATGATGTGGCATCGCCCGTAGCCGCGAGCAGGTATTATGCCTATATTACGCTCACTACCCACGAAATACAGTCGGCATACAATCCCAAGCGCAATCCTTCTTTTGCAGGACACTTGAACGGGTTCAAAGGTATAGATACCCAAGAATGCCCGATAAAACAAAGCAATGCCAGCCTTGCAACCCTGCTCGCCGTCCTCAAAATGGGTGAACGCTTATTGCCCTCCGGCTACCTACTCCGTACGCAAAGCGATTCAATCATACTCGAAGCCCAGAAAAGAGGCATAATGCCAGCAGCCATTACTGCCAGTATCACCGTAGTGGATAGGGTAGTGGTGCAGATGATGGCGTACGCCAAAAGCGATGGTTTTCCGCAATTGAACACGCTAAAACGTTACACGCCCCTGCAAGGCGATGCTTGGTGGCAGCCCACTTCACCCGCTTTTATGCCACCAGTGGAACCCAATTGGGGCAAATTACGGACATTTATCCTCGATTCTGGACAACAATTTGTACCCGTTCGTCCAGCGGCGTACGATACCGCGCACCAATCTTCTTTTTATCAGCAAATGTTGGAAGTATATGCGATTGTGAACCGTAAGGATACCGCTGAACAAGCCATTGCGCAGTATTGGGACTGCAATCCGTTTGCGGTGCAGCAAATTGGCCACGTGCAGTTTGGTTTAAAAAAGATTTCTCCAGGTGGGCATTGGATCGGTATAACGGGTATTGCCTGTTTGAAAAAAGGTTTCAACTTACAAAAAACAGTCCGCGCACACGCCATGGTTGGGCTTACACTGGCTGATGCGTTTATTGCTTGTTGGGACGAAAAATACCGCAGCAACCGCGTACGCCCTGAAACCGCCATCCGAAAACTGCTAGATCCGCGCTGGATGCCTTTATTACAAACGCCTCCTTTCCCGGAATACGTTTCGGGGCACAGTGTGGCTTCCAGTGCCGTTGCGGTGGTGCTAACGCGTATATTTGGCGACAATTTTGCCTTTACGGACGATACAGAAGTGGAATTTGATTTGCCGCGCCGCAGTTTTACTTCTTTCGAGGCTGCTGCAGGAGAGGCTTCTATTTCACGGTTGTATGGAGGCATACATTTTAGGGATGGGATAGAAGCAGGGGTTGTATTGGGGCGTAGGGTAGGGGAAACAGGGGTCTCGCGGTTTGGTGCGGCTTATTTGTTGAGATAGCGTACCTCTTTTTGTCTATTTTGCGCTGCTTTTTCGAGCAACCTTTTGTCTAGGTTGTTCCGCTTTTAGCTTCCTTTGTTCTACTTTTTGCTGCTGCTGAATAATTTTCTGGATCTTCTTCTCGGCCTTTTGTTTTGCCTTCTCTGCCTTTAAAATGACCTGATCGGCATAAATTATCATCTGTTCTGCCTTTAGTTTTTCTTGCTCTGCCCATTGAATATCATATTCTGCGTCTCGCTTCTCTTCCTCGGCCCATTCAATTTTTATTTTTGCCAAAGCTTCCGAATCTTTGAATATTTCGGAGGCTTTCACCCCATATACTGCCATAGTTATTGTATCAACAAGCCCTTTATTATACCTAAATATTTTTTCTTTACCCGTCATTTCGTATGCGTTTTAATGATGCTAAATACTAATGCAAGTTTCATCCCCAAAGCATCAGCGATTTGCTCGGGCGAAAGTTTTGTTTTTGTATATAAATGTAGCACACTCGCTTGCATCTTTCGTTCTATTTCCTGCGCTGCTTTTTGTGCTGCTTTTTGTGCTGCTTTTTGCATCGCTTTTTGCATCGCTTTTTGCATTTTTTGCTTTGCTTTTTGCAGGTTGAGCTCGGCTTTTTCTTTTCCCCGTACCGCTTCTTTTTCTTTTTTGACTAGATCGGATACAGTCGTACGATACACTGCT
Organism: Bacteroidota bacterium; assembly: GCA_041160955.1. Lineage (GTDB taxonomy): Bacteria > Bacteroidota > Bacteroidia > Chitinophagales > Saprospiraceae > M3007. The sequence continues at coordinate 10,008 of JBEAVK010000076.1, read as the reverse complement.
GATACTATTACATCAGCAAGTTCTTTATTATGCTTCAATAGTTTTTGCTTGCCAGTCATGTATTTTGTGTTTAAATGATAATGGTTATCGACTATTTCTTTAAAATCGTGTTCTAATTCTGGTGTTAGTTTGACCAAATATAGTGCAAAGTTAAGGAGATTCTTGAACTTGTCCAACGAAATTCCCTTCGCATTTAAGTGTTCTAAAAGTTTTTTCTTGAGTTCAAAACGTTTTCGGGGATTTCCTCTGGATTGTATCACGTATAAATTAGCTAAAACGAGCGAAGCAAACAGGTTATTGGATGCCATGAGTTCCTCCTCCGATTGCGCTGCAACAGTATAAGTATTGTATTGTAGCATGAGCGAAGTGCCAAATTGCTCTAAATGAAATGTATCTAAAGGTATTGTAGGCACATCTCCCACAAAAATGACCAAAACAGTAATAGGGGCACTATTGTTCTTGAGATAAATATGCGTAAAATAATTAAACACTCGGGCTGGAAAATTGACCCTTGGAAATGCTTCCACCTCAATATGCAGGAATAAGTACCCCAAATTGCCATCTTTCATTTTTAAAAGAAAGAGTTTGTCTGTCTTTTTTACCTTGATCTTTGCATTACTGAGCAAGATACGCAATTCTTGTTCTAAAGATTGGTAATCTTCTGACCAATCTACTGCGGCGTGTAGATGCGGAAGAAAAAACAGCACTGCTGGTTCTATCAAATCCAATATTTCCTTCCAAAATGTATCAAGATCGGCATCAAAGCCCCTTTTTGTATTTCCTTTTTCCATAAAACAACGGTATTATATGGAGGCAAAGGTAGGATGAATTTTGACAATAAAAAACTATTTGTTGTTTTTTATTTTGTTTTTAAAACTTTTTTTGGATTTCGGCTAGGACTCAATGCCCGATCGACTTCACCCAAATACCCAATCAATTGTCGGCGTGAACGAAAAGTCACGCCGACAAGCGCCAATAAACAATCTCAATTTTTCGCACAAATACAGATTTCTAAGCAAAATATAAACTTTCTTCTTATACAAAAAGGAAAGAAACTGGTAACAATATTGCAGGACACGCGATATGCTATAAATTAAATCAATTTATAGCATGATAAAAATAGTTTTCACTTTTTCGATGATCGCATTTTTGGCTTCTGCCATGTATGCGCAAAATGGCACAGCCGCTGCTGAAGATTACTATCCTTCTTCACCCTCAAAAACGATCAAAACGGCATCCAAAAAACCTGAAATTGCCCTAAATAGCAATTCATACGATGCAGGATCGGCTGTTTGGATGCAGGTTGATGCGGATCATTTGATGGATCAAAAGCACGCGGGCTTGTCTGTCAAAGTATATTTTTCTGAAAATAGTTACTTGGATTTTGGCGATAAAATGCTCGACAGTTTTACGGCTGAAACACTGGATTTTGATGAAAGTGGTTTCTTGTCGCTCCAATTCCAATTGCCCGATGATATTGCTACGGGTAGGCGCCACCTGATCGTTTGTGTACAGACCGAAGAGGGGAGTGCGCAGCAGTATATTAGTTCAACTTCTATTTGGATCTTGGGTGAATAAGTCTCAGGGCATACTTCATTGGTCTATCCACCCAAATAACCACCTCAGGTGGCGAAATATTTATGAAATTGTTTGTTAACTTTCGGCGATGGCATTTGCTCATCGCCTTTTTACGTATCCGTTGGAAATCTGTTTTAACTGCATTTTTGGGTGATTTTATCTCCAATTTGTGCTTGGTGGCTATGTCCATGTTAATCGCCCAAGCGGTCTCTGTCCTCTTTCATTTCAGGTCGGTGCGTGGTAGTTTGTTGGGTTTACAGGGGCTTGAACAGCACTTATTATTGACCTATTTTGCGGCATTAGCGGTGCTAAAATTAGGGCTAGATAGTTTTCGTTTACGCTTGCGTGGCCAATTGAGCGAAGATTTTGCGCATACGCTCCGGATAAAGGCGTTTGGGCATCATTTGCGGAGTGATCTTAGGTACCACGAATCACGCGATAATGGACATCGTTTACTGCGATTTGGAGGCGATTTGGGGAGTGCGCAGCAATTATTGGCGCGTGGAGTACTCCAATTCACTGCGGATCTTGGCTTTTTATTGTTGGGTACCGCACTGGTTGCGTATTACTCTTTTTTACTGGCGTTTGCTATTTCGGCGGCTGTCGGCGCGGCCGTTGCTGTGGGGTACTGGTTGCGTTTACGCTTGCGGGTGGTGGAATCTAGGCGACGGAATAAGAAGTCGGGTTTATTGGCATTTGTCAGTGCTACACTTCAACATTTACCGGGTATTCAGGCACTCAACCGCAGTACGCGAACCGAGCAAAAATTTGAGCGTAAAGCGCGTCAGGTGTGTTATTCGGGACATCAATACCATGTAATAGCGGCTTGGCAGTCGGCGATTACACCGTTTTTTGCTCAAATGTTGTTGTTATCTGTTTTGTATTTTGGTGCTACTTTGACACTCACACCAACGGCTTTATTTGCCGTCGTATTGGTGTTAATGACTTGGCGTAGCCCTTTGTCGCGTTTGTTACGGATAGGACTGGTTTGGGAAAAAGGCATTTTGTCGTTGGATAAATTTGATCGCCTTTTGAAAACGCCAGTGATGACTGAAGGGGAGCAAAAACTTAAAAAAAGGGGAGACCATCTGCTAGACATCAAAAACATAGATTTTTCTTTTGGAGATAAACCTGTGCTTCAAAACTTTAGTCTTCGTATAACATCTGGAGAAAAAATTACGGTTCAACTTCCAACTGGCGGAGGGAAAACGACTCTGGTTAAAATATTGGCCAGCTTGTACCAGCCCGATGCCGGATCAATCGAATGGGATGGTATATCAATGGATCGTATTGCGGCGCGTGAAATTAGAAGGATGGTATCGTTTGTATCTGATACCTTTCCGCTCACTGGCCTTACGTTGTTGGATGCCCTTAGCCCAAGTGGCCAAGCGGAAGTACTGGCCACTACAAAAGTAGCATTTGAGCAGTTCCAACAGAGGTTTCCACAATTGAAAGATGTAAATCCTTTGAAAAAAATTGGTGGTCGATCATTTTTAGGTTTGTCCAGTGGACAGCAACAATTACTACAATGTTTGAGGGCAATATTGGCGGATAAACCTTGGCTCATACTGGACAATCCTTTTGCCGGATTGGATAGCAACACCCAACAAATGCTGTCGGAGTATATAGAAGAAAATAGCATCAATAAGGGCGTTTTATACCTAAGTACTTTATAACCAAGAACTTAGAAAAAATTTACACACACTCACAAATGTCAAAAACACCTAAAAAAACCACGAAGTGGTTAAACATGAATAGCCCCGAATGAAATTCGGGTTCGAGATTTTTTGAAAAAATAATTCCCGTCCCGGTAACATTGTTTAGCGGTTGCGATATTCCAGTATATAATTCATCAACAAAAAAAAACATTATGCAGTCTAACATTAAAAAAGCACTCACTTGTCAGCACATCAGCGACTTTTATCATGTATCAACAGATCTTATCCATACACATAGCCCTAAGATGGGTGATGTAGGTATTTTTCGCGTATTGCGTGCCAACGGTGGTTATATAATGGATACCGAGAAAATAGCAACTCAGCTTTTTGATGGCGATCTGGTGATGCTCACTTTTGGTAGTCGTTATGCAACGAATCAATATGAAGGCTATGTCCCGGAAGTGCCTACTTTGCAGTGTCATCTTTTGGGTCGTGGTGGTGTTGCGGGTTTAATGACGAGCAAAAATGCAACATTCAAAATTACGCCTGCCCAAATAGAATTGGTGGGTTATGCGGTTAACAAAAATGATGTCGTGCTCAATACCATTCAAAATAACGCGCTTGAAACATTTAATCCACAGAGTATAAAGGCGAAAGTAATTCTTTCTGTTGGGTCTTCAATGGATAGCGGCAAAACCACGTCAGCGGCTTGGCTTTGTGGCGGACTTCGTGCGGCGGGCAAACGAGTTGCGTATCTTAAACTAACGGGTACGACTTTCCCCAAAGATGCAGCACTCAATCGCGATCGTGGTGCGCATTATGCGGCTGATTTCTCTGATTTTGGTTTTCCTTCTACTTATTTGGTTGATTTGGAAACGCTGCTTAATTTGTACCAAACCCTTGTCTCTCGTGCTTGTAATGAGAGTGGAGCGGAGTATATTGTTATGGAAATTGCCGATGGCTTACTACAAAGAGAAACGGCTTTGTTATTGAATGACCAAGGTTTTCGATCTACGGTACATGCTACCATGTTTTCTGCGGGAGATAGTCTGGGTGTATTGTCTGGGTTACAAATTTTGGAACAATTTGGTATTGAGCCATTTGCGGTATGTGGACTTTTCACGGCGAGTGAATTGTTGATTCGTGAAGTAGAGGATCGTATTAGTGTACCTATTTTGCGGTTATCGGAATTGCTAACAAAGCAAGCAACTGATTGTGTTACTATGGATGATGCGTTGGATTCTAATAACGATATGTGGCCAGTTGAGCAACAACTTTTGGCGGCATAATTCGAATAAAAAATATACCACTAAAAAGAGCCTTTATCCTGAGACGGGGATAAAGGCTCTTTTTAGTGGTGCGCTGTGTTACAAATGTTGGACTTTTAGTTGGATGCTAGTAACGATATGTTACCGCTGCTTTCACTATATTTATAGAAATTGGCCGACCCAGAATGGGTCAAATGTTTATAGAGCAATATGGATAAAATATATTCGACCCTGTAGGGGTCGTACCCGTACCTGTGTTTTGCTACAAACATTTGACCCATTCTGGGTCGGCTATATAGATATGGCAAGTAGGAATATAAACATATAACTAAAAAGAGCCTTTATCCCCTGTCTAAGGATAAAGGCTCTTTTTAATAGTACACAACGTTGGGTTGCAAATGTTGGACTGCTCCGAAGTCATTTTGGTATGAGACCCATGTATATGAGGCAACTATAAATACTCACTTATTGTGTATCCAATAAGTAAGAAATATGCAATTCATGCGAAGCCCCAAGAGGCAAATCAAATGCTGAAATATTGAAATCAAAGGCATAACCTATTTTTAGACTACCATTTTCTGATAAAAAACCAGGAAGATTGAAACCTGTTTCAAGGTGTACGAGGCCATTAGGATTAAAGCCAGTGCCTACCCAAAATGTACGCATGGGCTGAAAACGACCTGTGATATGTACATTAGTTCTTGCACCATTGGTGTACTTTGCCCATAATCCAACTTCTAAAAAACTTTCTTCATTGAAAAAATGATACCAACCACCTGTTAGGTATATATGCGGTATGCGTGTGATCGGCACTTTATTGGTGCGTCCGGGAAACAAATTACTGGTACTTTCTACATCCACATGTGCCGCCCATAACTGCGGTACCGACGCACCTGCATAGATATTGTCGCCTGCCAGCCGTCCTTTTTTGAAGCGTTTGAAATAGTACGCACCTACCCCAATTTCTGGTTGTGTAGTGCTGATATCCGCTAATGGAATATTCGGATCATCTAAGGTTTCCCATACAATTCGATCGCTGAGTAGGCGGTATTGGGTCATTCCAGCACTAAAACCCACTGAAAATGCGCCGAAATAAGGATCTGCCGCAAACATACTGGCAATTCTCGCGGAACCGGCAGTTACACTGAGTGGGCCCACACGATCGCGAAGCAAGGTGCCGCCTGTGGCTAAGTTAAAACCACGGTCGCGCTGCCGATTGTTGTGGATATAATCCCCCGCAACGTGGAATGTCCTTGGTGTTTGAGGTTGGTTGGCCCATTGTAGGCGGTAGGAGGCATTGAGGGAGGCGTTGTATTCGTATAAAAAATAATCGCTGCTGACCGCTGCTGGATTCAGGTAACTATACAGTTGTCTGAACTGTGTTTGATAAGGTAATTGCTGTGCAGCCAGTCCTATTGGAACAGCAAAAAGTAAGGCTAAAGCGTGTATGTTTTTCATGTTTAAGACTTATGCATCAATAAAGATGTTATGATTTTATGTTTGTATTGGTATGAATTAAATATTTTCATACCCAGTATTTTCAATCTTACACTTTTAATTTGGAGGCTCTTTTATAAATTTTTATTCAAAAATCACTAAAGGCCGCCCCTTTTCCGATAAAAATAAATTCGGTTTCTGGGTGGTACTCACTTTGGGTCGTTTTTTCTCCACCATAACAGGTACTTCTTTTTGAATATAATGAAATAATTCTGCGGCATCTAAGCGTTTATCGGTATTGGTATCAAGCATAGAGGGCTGGGTAGAAAAATAGCCCAAACCCTGCACAATGGCGCGTGTAAATGCGCCATTTTTCCAATTATCATCTTCGTAACTAAATTCCTCCGGCTGGCAGGATACCAGCATATTCAAACCGCTTTTACGGGTTGCAATACCAGCCAAACCAGTCCCTGATGCTGTTCCGCTGTGACAAGCATCTACAAAGAAGAGTTTTTGACAGGGCAGCCCATTAAGGTAATTGACTACTTCTTGCTCAAAATTGATGCTTGTTTCCTCCATAAATGGCCCGTCGTAATCACTGGCGGCTAGCCGAAAACTCCCGTCATAAGCACCTAATCCATGGCCGGAAACAAAAATAACGAGTAAATCTTTAGGTAGAATCTGTAAATCAGTGTAACGGTATTGTAAGCGGCGCAGTGTTTTTAGGATTTCGGTTTTTGTGGTACGTTCTTCGCTGAGCAGCGTATCGACAAAAATTTTACCAAATGCCTTGTTTTGTGAAGAGGACAGCGCTTGTGCGAAATCGCGGGCATCCTTTACCGTGTATTTCAAATCACCTGTTGGAACACCAATACTCACGATGTGCAGGTTGCTTTTGGCCGGCGAAAATATAATATTTAGCGGTTCGCTTACGATCTTTCCATCAGGTGTTTGGATATTGGCTTGTAGCACATTCGTCCCTTCAACAAGCCGTATTTGCTGCGAAAATGTCTTACTCCCACGATCGCCTTTAATTTGTACTTCATCAAATTTCGCACCTGTTTGGCAAGGTTGACCGTTTATTTCTAAACAAAACTGTTGTCTGGACACGGGTTGGCTGGATACGACTTTGACTTGTATCGTAATGTCCTCTTGTGTCCACACTAATTCTTTTTTTTCAAAATTATCGGGATTTGGATAAACCCAAACAGCAACGGTATAGCCATTGGGGCTTGTCTTCACGGTAGTAGTATCTGCCATCACATCTAAAAGAGTATGGACACTGGCCAATTGCGTAAAACTGCCATCAGTCACTCTTAGTTCGATGGGCAAAACCGCCATGCCAACAGCAGATTTTGCAGGAAGGATGGGTAATTTGTAGGTAATTTTTCCGCCTGGAGGCAAATCACCTAAAGATGCTGGCGAAGACAAACCGATGTCAACTGTGGATACTGCGCTCAATATAAGCCCTTGTGCTGCGGCATCCCCCTCGTTTTTAACCTCTACTGTTACAAAATTTTCTTTACCTATTACAATACCATTTTCGGGTGGTATCGTTTGAATCACTAATTTAGGTGCTGCGGTGTTGCCTACCTTAATATCCAGCGGAAAAGGCGTTCCAATGGCGATATTTCCCTGAAAAAATTGTATATCAAGTGTATAATGCCCAGCGGGTGTACCAGCAGCGAATTGAACGGGAAGTCCCCACTCAAGTCGTGATTTTGCGGCCAAAGGAGGCAACAATACCGAGCGACCAGCAGGCAGTTTCAATGCTGCAGCATCTGAGGTATTGCGCAGTGCTATTTCGGCACGAAGATGACATTGCCCTTTTTTACCTGTGTTTTCGATGGAAAATGGTATAAAAACCCTATCTCCTGCATGTAGAACACCATTATTACGCTTAAATGTAGGATGTACAGTCGGCAGTAAGGAGCCAAGCGGTGCCGTTTGTGTGCTACTTGGTGTAAGTTGAAACAACCAACCCTGTCGCATTTTAAGCACCTGCCGAGCCGTTGTTCCTAAGGCAAATAACCGTCCATCGGGATGCTCTAGTAAACCCAATGCTTCGTCGTCGAGTTTGCTGCCATAATATTCCTCCTTGTCTAAGGTACCGTCGGATTTGATCAGGCTAAGCCATGCCGAAATTCGACGGCTACCGCGCTCAAACGAAGCACTACCACCTGCTGCAAGCAATTGTCCGCTGTGCAGCAGCATTAATGTATTGATCCGATCGTACTCGCGACCGCCGAGCGGCTCATATTTACGCATCTCACCACTACGGTTCAATAGGCTGATAAAACCGTTTTCCCGATTACGCGGATCGTCCACTGTGCCAACAATAGCCAGCGTTTGGGCATCCAATGATACAATACCTGTACCGTTTTCAGCCTGCGAACTTGGATAAATTTTTTCCATAAGGGTCTGTCCGTCTTTCCCAAATCCTGCTACCCACAAATGTGAACGACCTAATTCTGACGTACCTCCCACTACAAAAAATGCACCATCATCGGTTAATGTGGCTGCTGAAATATGGGTGGGCAATAAATGAGATTGTAAGCGTCGCTCCCATAATACTTCAAGACTGGGGGATAGGCGAACTATCCATGCATGACCGCCCGAATTACCCGCTACCCAAACGCTGCCATCGGGGCAGGCGGCCACGGATAGAAACATGTCTTCATCGGCAGTACCTAGTATGATTTCTTGCTCAGTATCGCCTTTTTCATTCAATACGAGCAGCCAACCATCCCGTTTTCCAAAATATTGATTACTTATTTTATTGCGTCCACTGGGCTTTTCTGAAAATCCAGCCACCAAATAACGGCCATCTGGTAACGTGGCGATTTGAGCAGCACCATCGTCTCCATTTCGACCAATATGTCGTTTTACAAGTACGTTGAGTTGTGCATCAAAGGTAACAAAATGAATATCCTGCCCTCCTTGAGTACCTCGGGAAGCATTTCCTACGGTTGCGATATCGCCTCGCCAGTTTACAGTTGCAGACAATAGTTCATCTTGACCACTGGATCCAGTGGTACGGTGCTGAAGTGGCGACTTCGGTAAAACGACGGATTGCCCAGTTGCCGCAACGGACATACTGAGCAATAAAAGTATGCGAAAAATATAAGGATACATAATGGATTAGGTTGAACTCACGTATGGCGAAACCACCGTTTGACAATAAATTAGTATATTAAAATAACGGAACCAAATTGGGTGTATTCCTTGTCGTCGAGATTTATGCGCAGCACAAAATAATAAACGCCCTGTGGCAATAGGTCTTCATCTAATCCATTTCTTTTGCGCCTTTTACCACCCCAGTCATTTTTGTAAGGTTTTGCCTCAAATACAACGTCGCCCCAACGGTTGTAAATGACAATGTCACTTTTTGCATGGTTTAACTGACATTCATCGACGCTGACCAACCTAAATATTAAAAAATCGTTTTTATCGTCCCCATTCGGCGTAAGGCCATTTGTGAATATATTTGAAGTATCGCCAAGGATGAAACAGGGGTCATCGTTACGTATATTGTTGAATACTACAAGTGCCGTATCACATACATCGGTGCAATTGGTGTAGCAGATTTCATAGAGCAATGTATCAAGTCCATCGGCGGTACTATATGGTTGATAATTAATGTTATTATCATTGTCCAATGAAGCAATGCCTTTTTGCGTATTTTTCAATATCTGTAACGATACGGGAGCATAAGCCACATCGTTATCAAGCACACTTACTTGAGGTTGTTGCCCCATCAATACGTTTATTATTCCGTCAAAATTGGCTGTTGGAGGTGGTAATATACTCAAGATAATTTCGGCTACATCATAATTGGGGCATCCTGGAGCGGATAAAGTCCAAGTGATTAATGTCGTCCCAACTGGAACATTGCTTACATTCCAAATGGGGTTATTGGGTGTGGATGGTGTAATTTCATCGCAATCCCAAGTTCCAGTGCTGCCAATGGGTAAATTTCCCGTTAAAACAAATGTAGTGGAAGTACATCCCTGATTTTCACTGAATAAAATACTGGCCTGTGGTAAATTATCACTCGGGTTGGTCAA
>JBEAVK010000028.1:0-7245 GCA_041160955.1 Bacteroidota bacterium | reverse complement strand
TAATTATTACGCATTAAAATACCTGCACTATGAAAATTCTATCCATTTTTTTTGCATTTCTTTTTATCACCAATGTTGCTTTTGGTCAGCAAAGCACGCCAGAAGAGCAACGTTTTTCTTTTAAACTTGGACTAAATACGACCATAGCACGGCTTTCGCGTATGGATTCGGATCTTCCAGCACATTGGCCAGGGGCTTCGGCACCCATTGGTTTGCTCAATCCTATTTTTGGTTTTGGAAAAGGATGGGAATTAAGTCTGCCGATACTCGTACTGAATCAAAAAGAAAACTGGAAGTCACTAAATGGCGAACTGGTTAAAGTGGATGGCCAACTGCAAACGAATTATCAGATTGGAATTGGTATAGAGAAAGTCAAAGCATTGAAGGCAACGTTATGGAATATGCCCATATTCTGGGGATTAGGGGTAAACACCCAAGTAGGAAAATTTACTTTTGAGGCTGACGCACCTGTTGTTTTTCAAAAAGTAACCAAACAAGTTGCCATTGAATGGTTTACTGGCCCGAGAGTGCTCATCAAGCAATGGAAACACGTGTTTTTAGACGCACAAGCCTATTTGGTGGTGCGTAGTAATTGGGATTCCATTGATTTTGCACCAGGAGAAAGTAGTACTACAATAGAACTCGTGTCACTGCCAATGCGCATCCAGCCTAGGTTAGGATTGGGCTATCGGTGGTAAAAAAAAAACGTCGGGAGGGATGTAAAACCCCTTCCGACGCTAATAAAAATACACTCAAAAACGAAAGAATTACTTTCCGCCTTTCAATTCTTCTTGCATTTTTGCCAATTCAGCAGATTTGCCATCGCGTGCGAGTGCCGATTGCTTTGGCCAAGTAGCAGGATCGTGCATTTGGAATTTCTTACCAGCCGCATCCAAAATAGTTTTGATCGCCGCAGGTTTTGCTTTTGCCAAATCAGCAAATGATTGGATACCGGCATTTTGTAGCAATTCAGCGATTTTTGGGCCGATACCTTCGATCAACGTCAAATCGTCTGCTTTTGCAACAACAGCCGCTTTAGGTGCCGCTGCTTTTTTAGGTGCTGGTGTTTTTGCTTCAGCCTTAGCAGGTGCTGTTTTTGTATCTGCTTTTGGCGCAGCCGCTTTAGGTGCCGCAGCAGTTTTTGGCGCAGCCGCCTTTTTTTCTGTTGCTTTTGCCGCAGCAGGTGCTGCAACTATGTCTGCTTTTGCTTTTTTCGCAACGGTAGCAGGCGCAATCGTTTCGTTGAACAAATACTGCTCTTCCACCAATTTGCCAGCATTCCACACGCGGCGGATTACTTCGCTATACACCAAAGATTGGCCTTGCTTATTAGTGAAATCAAAAACAAACTGAGATTTAGTTTCTACATCATTTACGATGCTTACCGCTGGGCGTGCGATATTGTTGATGCTATCAACATTGGAAAAGAACCAGCGCAATGCTTCTGTCTTTTGGCCTTTGCTGTGCGTGATGTCTTGTGGGTTGCTATGGGTGATACATTCGTCAGCAGCAAATTGCTCAAATGCGCCGATAATATCGCCCGTGAGTACTTGAGCATCAATTGCTTCTACTAATTTTTTCAAATCCATAATGGCTTGTCAATTTTTTTGTTTTGTAAAATTTACGCCGCAAAGGTAATAATAATTAATTCACCAAATTATAATTGGTTATCAAAATTAAATTTGCATTAACACAAAATAAAAAATTGAAATTAAGGCAAAAACAGACATTGACTATTTGATTTTAATTTCAATACTTGTGAAAAATAGACTTGCTGAAATTAAAACAAGAAAATTGAATTCTGGCGGAATATTATTCTGTTTGAGAAAAAACAAAGTAAGGGCTTAATGCACGAAATTTTTTTTCATTTTTTTGAGAATATTGAATGCTGTGACCATACTACTGGACATTTTATAAAAAAACACGTTTAACACACTTTTGAAATGGAGTAAAGTGACGTTTACGAAACTAAAAAAAAGTTTCGTAAACGTGACCTAGTACTTGCGTTTTCAAAAATGTCCAGTAGCATGTGCTGTGACACCGCTCAAAAGTAATTTTGCCATATAAAACGCACATCAAACTTGATTTTTAACTTTTGTAAATCTCCTCTTCGCATTTATTCTACCCTTGATTGTTCCCCTGAAAATAACTGGTGGAATTAATTTTTGCTATCTTTGCCACTAGTAAAAAGTAGTTTATATCAGTTATTCAACAGATTTATGATACAAAAAGTCCTTTATATTCCTTTTTTGTTGCTATTAAGTCTTGGACTGCAAGCACAGCAATCCAATATTTTTCCGCAGCCTGCCCAGTTTACATATACCCGCAGCCTGCCTTTCCAAATTACCGCCGCCACTACTATAGGTGGAAATAATAAGGAAGCACAAAAAATAGCCCAAACCCTGGCTAATGACCTCAGCCGCCCCACAGGATATACCTTTAAAGTGGCCGCAAAAGGTACGATTCAACTTAATATCAATAAAACACCAAACGCCGAACTGGGCGATGAAGGTTATTCCCTCCGTGTCACAAACACGGCTATCACCATTGATGCAAACAAACCCGCTGGCCTGTTTTATGGCACCCAGTCGCTACTGCAAATGCTCCCTGCTGCCATAGAAAGCAAAACCAAGGTAGCGGCTAATTGGTCGGTTGCCGCATGCCAAATCACCGATTATCCGCGTTTTGGATGGCGCGGTCTAATGCTCGATGTGAGCCGACACTTTTTCTCCAAAGAAGATGTGATGCGCTATATCGACCGCATGGCGAAATATAAATACAATGTGCTACACTGGCACTTAACCGACGATAATGGTTGGCGAGTAGAGATCAAATCATTGCCCAAACTGACCCAAGTGGGGGCTTGTCGCGTTCCTCGTTATGGTAAATTTGGCGACCATGAAGCCCCCAAAGAGGGCGAACCTGCCACCGATTGTGGTTTTTATACCCAAGAGGAAGTTAAAGCAATTGTGGCGTATGCCGCAGAGCGCAATATCCAAATCCTACCTGAAATAGATGTCCCCGGACATAGTGCCGCCGCAGTAGCCGCTTATCCAGAACTGTGCTGTACCGACGATAAAACGATGAAAGTAAATCCGGGCTCTAATTTTGCGGAATGGTACGGTAATGGAAAGTTTAAAATGCTGATTGATAATACATTAGATCCATCAGATCCTAAAGTATATGAGTTTTTGGATAAGGTATTTACCGAGGTTGCAGCACTTTTTCCTTTCCCGTATATCCACGCAGGCGGTGATGAATGTTACCACGGTTACTGGGAAAAAGATGCCAATTGCCAGGCATTGATGCAAAAAGAGGGTTTAAAAACGACCCACGAACTGCAAAGTTATTTCACCAAAAAAACAGAAAAAATCATCCAGTCTAAAGGTAAAAAACTGATTGGCTGGGACGAAATACTGGAAGGTGGCCTCGCCCCAGATGCAGCAGTGATGAGTTGGCGCGGCTTGGAGGGCGGTATAGAAGCGGCCAAACAAGGGCATTATGTGGTAATGACACCCAGCGATTTTGTCTATATCGATTTGTTGCAAGGTGATCCTTTGGTAGAACCCGATCAAACGGCTTATAAACAGGTTCGTTTAAAACAGTGTTTTGATTTTGAACCAGTGCCGGAAGATATGGATGCTAAATATGTTTTGGGTGGACAAGCCTGCTTATGGACAGAAAAAATACTCAGTATCCGTCAAGCGGAGTATATGACTTACCCACGCGCTTTGGCTACCGCAGATATGTTTTGGAGTCCAAAAGGCACAAAAAACTGGGATAGTTTTACGAATCGTATGGAAATGCAAATGGAACGCCTCGATGTGGCAGAGATCAATTATGCCCGGAGTTGTTTTGATCCCGTCATCACCGCCACACAAAAGGAAGATGGAAAACTCTACGCCAATGTGGTCACCGAAGTCAATAACCTTGATGTGTATTATACCTTGGATGAGTCTATGCCGGATCGTTTTTCGCCAAAATATACTGCCCCAGTTTTTGTACCAGAAGGTAATAGTGTTACGTTCAAAGCAGTGACTTATCGGAATGGAAAACCAATAGGGAAGACGATTGCAGTGCCTAGAGCGGTGCTTTTGGAGCGAAAAAAGTAAAGTAGGGCATAACGTTTACTAAACCTCCAAGGTTTAGTAAACGTTCGTATATTGCCCATTATTCGCATATTTTATCCCTTTTACGATTACATGGTTTTCATTTTTTATATCATTTCTGGATTAATTATTTTTCAACTTGTGCTGCCCTTTCTTACGGTTTTGGTAGCACAAGTTTTTGGAAAAGAACGGCTTGGCGTGCATGCGTCGAGCCATCCCAATCGCGATTACGCCTGTATTATTACGGCTTACAAAAACGCCCAAATCGCCATTCCGTTGGTACAATCGCTCTTAAAGCAGTCGCACCCAAACTTACATGTTTATTTGGTGGCGGACAACTGTCCTCCGGATTTTAATACTGGTATTATAGATGATCGGTTGTCGGAATTTGTCCCAGCCGAACCGCTCAATCTCAAAGCCAAAAGCATTATTTATGCAATGGATCGGTATGTGCGTCCGCACGAATACACAGTTATTTTTGATGCGGATAATTTGGCACACCCCAAGTTTCTGTCCACCATCAACACGTACGCAGATGCTGGACACCGCTGCATACAAGGCCAGCGAAAGGCGAAAAATACAGAAAATGAGTTCGCTGCTGCGGATTCATTGGGTGAATTGTACAAAAACTATATCGAGCGGTATGCTCCTTATTTGTTGGGCAGTTCATCGGTAGTGAGTGGCTCAGGTATGGCTACGGAAACACAATTGTACCGTGGATACCTTGATAGCCCCGCCATTCAAGAAGGGCAGCACCAATGGAAACGCATGTTGCAAGAGGATAAAATTTTGCAAAATTACCTGTTGATGAACGGCGAAAAGATCGTGTATGCACGTGCTGCGATCTGTTTCGACGAAAAAGTAGAAAGTGCCGATGCCGTGCAAACCCAGCGTAGCCGATGGTTGTTTTCTTATTTTCAAAACTTGCCCAATACCTTAAAAATATTAGCACAGGGTATCACTACCTTGAATTGGAATAAAACCCTTTTTGGCCTTATTACGCTATCATTGCCTATGTTTATCCAATTGGGCGTTGCGTTTTTGTTGTTTTGTATCGGTTTTTTTATTGCCCCACCAATCAGCGTATGTATCGCCATTGCGGTGGTTGTTTTTGCAACTACCGTTTTTTGGACGCTTCATTTATCGGGTGCTTCGGCAGTAGGACGCAGGGCCATTACAGCGATTCCGGCCTTTATTTGGCGACAATTGCTGGCACTTATCAAAATGGGCAACCCGAATAAAAATTTCAAACATACAGAGCATAAGCAACAGATGACTGTGGAGGAAGTGCTTAAAAGGGATCAGGATGGATTATGAGCATTTACAACTCAAATCTAACCCAATCCAACGCCGTTACCGCCGAGGAAGGGTTATTTTCATTCCGCGTAACGATATAGAGATCGTGCCATTTTCCATCGTGTTTATCCAGGAAAACGGGGATATTCAATTCTGAAATTTCCATTCTTTTACCAGCGGGTTTTACCGTAAATTTTGTTTGTCCCAGCAATTTTCCTGTTGGACTGTCCATCCGTACCTCAATCCGTCCGCCCGAAAAATTATTATTAATATCACTAGAGGCAATACCGAGCGAAATACCTGTAATACCTTGTAAATCAGTGCGTTTAAAGACAATAAAGGAACCATCGCGCATATCGCGGAGTACGGTGGTATCCATGCTGCCTACCGGATTATACTGCGTAACACCTGCGGAAATACTATCGGCCATTTCGGCTTGCTGGTAAGCAGGGCGTAGGGCGAGTGATTCGCTACCTTCCAATGGGCGTTGCGAAGCACTGCCTCGGTCTTTATAACTCGCCCTGAAAATATAAGTACCTGGCCAACTTGGTTTGTCCTTTTGGACTGATTTGGGTGTTACCAAAGCATATTGACCACTGATGGCGATACTTTGGTCGGCTTTGGTTGGGTTGCCCAAAGAGAGTATCCAACGCACCATTTCTCCTGCATCGGCTTCCGATAATTGCGGGTGCGCGCTCATCACGGTTTCGCCCCATACGCCATTGCCGCCTGTGATGACCTTTTTGGATAGGTTACGTACCGCAAAAGCATCGCCTCGGTATCGTTCAGCGATACTTTGGTACGAAGGGCCGTTTACCTTCCGTTCTATTGCGTGGCAGGTTTTACAATCGGAGCGATCTAGCAATATTTTTCCACGGGCGTATTCAGTATTTTGCGCGGCTGTTTGGTGGCCTTGTGCAATCAGGGTCATATCAAAACCTTCCTCCAAGTAATCAATAGTAGCCGATACAGACGAGGGTTGAATAGCACCCGAAGCAAGTGAACCATCTTCTTTATCTGATAGTTGTATTTGGTAATTAAGTGTAGTACCTGGTTTGTAAAAACTGCGGTTGTGTCCGCCCAAATCCCAGGCGATCATGGGCGGTTCATTGCCCACGGCTATTTTTTGTACAATTTTGTTAAATGCTCCCGAAGGATCGGTGACCTTTAACTTGACCTCATAATTACCTATTTGGGTATAAATATGCTCGAAAATACCATATTTTTCAGGATTAGTAGGTACTGTTGGCTGCGTTGATGTACCACTGAGGTTACTCTCTGCCAGCGCAATCGGACTTTGTTTTTTGAAGGCTTTGGTGTAGAAAGAGGTGGAAGTACCATCGCCAAAATCGATCTCAAAGTGCATATTGTCTTTATCGTAATCGCGGGTTGCACTACAATCGAAGCGAACAGTACATGGCGCAGCACCAGCCATTTTATCTACTTGCAAATGGGGTAGGGGAGGGCGGTTGCCCCGATAATAATCAATTCTGCTCAGGCGAGCATCGGGGTTACTGCTGAACCATTGTGTGCCATATTCGAGTACCCAAAGTGAGCCTTTTTTGTCCACAAACATATCCATAGGGCGGCTCAGTTGGATACTATCACCAAAGGGTTCCATTTTGCCAAAATTACCGAGTGAGTCAATTGTAATGGCCCGCATCCAATTGCGCATCCAGTCGTAAATAATGAGTTTTCCGTCAAAATACTCAGGGAAACGGGTTGCTTCCGGGTATTGGTCGCAGTAGTAAACTGGGCCAGCCATGGCATTTCGTCCGCCGTTTTTCACCAATGGAAATTCAGGGGAATTGGCATAAGGATACCATATAAAAGCAGGTTG
>JBEAVK010000022.1:0-7408 GCA_041160955.1 Bacteroidota bacterium | reverse complement strand
CGCCAAATTTTCGTTAAATTTTTCGCCGAAAATACCCCATTTCGACTGCAAAATTTGCCTTGATTTGACAAAAATTTCCTCATTTCAGCATTACGACTCTAATTCTATATAATGTCTAATGAGTTCTGTGTAAAATAAATTTATTTATATTTTGATGTCTTGGTCTTAGTATATTAGTAGTCGTTGACCGACCCAGAATGGGTCAAATATTTATAGCAAAAGGATGGGTAGATATTGGGTACGACCCCATCGGGGTCGAATGTCATACAACCCAATTGCGCTATAAACATTTGACCCATTCTGGGTCGATTACACCCTCAAAATATAAAAAACTTATTTTACAGTGTATTAACTTCAAATACCGGATAATTAGCGCGTTATACACGGTTTTATTAGATGAAAAAGTAGGAAAAAACGATTGACGATGTTATTTCTGTCCATTTTTTGTTGGTATTCAACACCATAAAACCAATGCACCTTATCAGGCAAGTGGCCCCTTTTTGTGAGAAAAATAGCAATTACAGCCAATTTGGGAACAAATGAAATCCCTAAGATGTTGAACCACAGGAAAATCTATTAAACAAAACAATAAAAATGGAAAAAATTCCAACACTATTTGACCGAAATTGGGACACCAATCGAAAGGTAAATGAAAAAGTAGCCGTCGAGCATTTTGACTTCGACAACGCTATTGCTACCGAAAAACTAGATGGCATGAACGTGCGCATCACAGTCCGAAACCATATTGTTGTTCGGGTCGAAAAACGTAGAAATCCGGACAAAAACCAAAAAGCAAATGGCATCATCGACCCTTGGTATGTAGATGCCAACGAAACAGACAACGCCGATGCTTATATTTTTGAAGCGGTCAAAAACACAGATTTTTCTACAGTACCCGACGGAGAATGGAGTGCAGAAGCATTAGGTGAGAAAATCCAAGGTAATCCGTTGAATCTTATTGGTCATACGCTATTCTTTTTCTCCCTAGCCAACTGGCGCGAAAAAGTAACCTTCGAGCATGTCCCAACAGATTTTGATGGACTGAAAAAATGGCTACCCGAGCAAAAAACCAAGTTTGGCAATGATACTGGAATCGAAGGTATTGTCTGGCATAATTTCACCAATGGCGAAATGTGTAAAATTAAAGTAAAGGATTTTGATTTTAAAGGGTAAGTGGGCAAAAATACTTATAATGGAAAAAGTAATGGGCGGTATGACGGCACACCAACGAAAGTAATCGTGTTATAGGCATCTTTCGAGTAATTCAATAACTTACAGTAACTTTGTGGTTATATTTAATCATATTGTCTCTATACGAGCATCATTTCATTTTAATACATGAAAAAATTATTACTCGCCCTCTCTTTTTTAGCATGCTGTGCTATCGCCTGTAAAAACACTACCTCTAATGAAACGCCCGATATTCCAGAAAATATTGAATCTACAAAAGCGGGTAAAATACTCGAAGATTCCTTAAAAAAGGTATATCGAGAGCAGTTGTATTTCGCGGCGGCTGGTACCAATGTGGACTCCATCCGCCACGAAAACTGGATGCGTAATTATGCCCTCAAGCAATCCAAACGGGCTGGCGTAAGTTCCCGATCTGTCACAGAAACATTCGCTGGCGGCCTTATCGAAGCCACTTGGCATGAGCGCGGCCCTATCAACGAAGCCGGTGATATGCGCGTCGTTGACTTTGATCCTGCGACAGAGGCAATTTATGGTGTTTCTACCGTTGGCCACCTTTGGAAAGGGAATTTGAATGGCACCACGTGGTCTTTACTCAACGATGATATTAACTTTGAACCAGATGAAATTGATATTTTGCCCCACAATGGCGGCAATCGCATTTTTGCCATTTATGGTTCGGGTATAGATGATAAAATAGTCCGGTTTTCGGATGATGAAGGCCAATCTTGGACAAAAGGCACTGGGTTTTCTTTCTACGACCATTGGGGCAAAGGACGCAGGTTGATTACCTTGAGCGACAATAATACCCTTTATTACTTGGTACATACTTGGTCGGGTAATCCGTGGGGACAATTGATCCAATTGTACAAAAGTACCAATAAAGGCGTTAGTTATACCAAAATATGGGATACTCCAGTAGGTTATAACGGAGAAGATGTCGATCTCTGGAAACCTTATGGTTCGGATAATATGTACCTCGTAGATAATCGGGCACAAAAATTTTATACTTTAGACCATAATTTTTCATCAGGCGCAACTACTATTTCCGCTCCAGCATCTTACACTAACCAAAATATCGCCATAGGAGGCATACACGTAAGCGGACGGTTCAATACCACCGTCAATGATTACGAATTGTTTATGATCCACGATTCGGATCAAAAGGTCTATAAAACAACCAATGGTGCTAACTGGACGTTTCTCAGCACCGCTTCCGAAAATGTATGGGTAAAAGGCTGGCTGGCAGATCCCGATAATTCTAATTTGTATGTAGGTGGTTTTCAGTTGAATAAAACCTCCAACGGTGTCACTTGGCAGGAGCAATACCCACAGTGGTGGCGGTACTACAGCCATAGCAAAGATTCGATGCACGTGGATATTATGAACCTCGATTATTTTAAAAAATCGGATGGAACGCCATTTATCATCATTCTTAACCACGCAGGCATACACATTACCTACGACCGCTTCAAAACAACAAGCAACCTTGCGCTCCAAAACCTGAACGTTGTAACCCTTTACGACCAAACAACTGCCGGCGATGGCTTTCTGTATTGTGGCGCGCAGGATAAAGGGAATTTTAAATATTCAGGCAATTCATTGACCAATTTTGACTTGATTGCTACCGATAATATGAGTACCGCAGATGGTATGCTGGGAAGTTTTTTTAATAGCGATCAGTCGTTTTATGCGATGATTCAAAACGGTAATTTGTATTGTTTCCCCAACAGAGAAGTGCGTAGTTCTTCTTCTTTTGATATTCCAGGAACCCACAAACCGGGTTGGATCAATCCGATGGTTGCCACCCCCAATTTTGCGGACAATAAAGTATATGTAGCAGGAGGTAACCTCAATGGCGGTACTGGCTCTTATTTGATAACGGCCAATGTGAGTATTTCTGGCACCAATGTCACTTGGCAAAACACCCAATTCAATTACGATTTCCGAGCCAATTCCAACAATGGCACTTCGGTCATTAAAGCAATCGGTGTGGCCATGTCGGATCATAACAGGATCTATGTTGCTACTCAGGATGCTGCTTTCTTCTCCTCTACCAATCAGGGCAGTAATTGGAAAAAAATCACTACTGCAGGTCTGCCGTCTTCCATGATTCCTTGGGATATTAAATGCTCTACTACAGATGCCGATAAAGTATTTGTGTGCGGAACTGGGTTTTCAAATACCGGAGTATATCAGTCGAACAATGGTGGCACTTCTTTCACGCCATTAAATGGAAGCATCCCTGCGGCTACTTTTTATGAAGTAGCACTTTCCACCGATGAGTCATTGCTGTTTGCCGCTACTTCCGAAGGACCTTATGTATATGTGTTTGGCACCTCTACTTGGCACAGTTTGATTGGTGCTGAAACCCCCATTTTAGATTTTAATACCGTTGATAATGTTGGGAATAATATCATCCGTTTTGGAACTTATGGGCGTGGTGTTTGGGATTTTGCAATTGCCTCTGCTCCCCTACCTGCCGAATTAATGGCCTTTACAGCCCGCGCAATGGAATCGACTAACAAAACAAAATTGAATTGGACAACGGCTTCGGAGTACAACGTGAAGGAATTTGTGGTAGAACACAGCACCAATGGATTGGATTACTACCCTATTGAAACCATACCCGCCAAAGGAACCAGCAGCGTACAGCAAACCTATCAATTTATCCATAATACACCCAAGCCTGGGAAAAATTACTACCGACTATTGATCCGCGATACAGATGGGCGCACAGAAAATTCTACCATACAAGTCGTTAATTTTGAAGCAATTGTACCGTCTTTTGTTGTTTTCCCAAATGTGGTACAACCAAATGAGCAAATACATATTCAGCCTCAAAGCCAAGATCCTTATACAACAGCATTGTACAACCTGCAAGGCCAACTCATGTTGCATCAACAAGCAAATGGCACCTCTGACGTAACTTTAAATTTACCCAAAGGCATTTATGTGTATCGAATATTTTCAGGGCAAATGCAATCCACGGGGCGTATTGTAGTTCAATAATAGACCTTATACTGAATTAGAGTCGTAAAGTTGAAATGAGGAAATTTTTGTCAGATCAAGGCAAATTTTGCAGTCGAAATGGGCGATTTTCGGCGAAAAATTTAACGAAGATTTGGCAAAAATTAACCATTCTCAGCATACGAAACTAGTTCGGTGTAAGGTCTAATATAAAAATAGCACCATTCACACCCGTCTTGCACCATCAAAAACAGCCTTTTCATCCCCACATTGGTGGGGATGGTCGGCTCTATATCAAGCACAACTATCCATACCGCTACTTTTGCACCATCTTTAGAACGAGAATTATATAGAACGTACAGATTTGGTGTGACGATTTTGTCACTATTAAGATATAAAGGGGCGTTTGGCTAGCCTAAACGACCAATTAATACCAAAGATAGAAACAGAATAAAATCATCAAATTTGTACTTTTAATTCCTGTTCTTTCCTCTTCGGAACGATAAAACGGTTCATTATGCGATACAAAAAAATTACCCCTCAAAAACCTTTCTTGTTTTTTGCCTTTTTGGCTTTTTCCCTCAATTTGTTGGCTCAAAAAACACCCGGTTCGCTACCGCAGGGTAAAATGGGCAGTCTCAGTATTGGCCGCTTGTACGGTAAAGTACTCGAAAGCACCACAAAAGAACCTGTGGCTTACGCTTCCGTTACCGTCCTTAAAAAGATAAGCGGCGGACGCGACTCCATTATTGGCGGTGCTTTAACGGCAGAAAATGGTGAATTCAATATTACCAATTTGCCCATGGGGCCTATGATGGTTAAAATTAGGTTTGTAGGTTTTAAAGAGCAAACCAAAGCCGCTATCATAAAGCCGCCGAGCGATATTGAGCAGGATTTGGGTAATTTCCAATTGGTATCGGAAGACCAAACCTTGAACGCCGTGGAAATCACTGCAGAAAAGAGTCTTACCCAAATAAGCCTCGAAAAAAGGGTATTTAACGTAGATAAAAACATCACTTCCACCGGAGGAACTGCCGAAGATGTACTCAAAAGTATCCCTTCTGTATCCGTAGATGTAGATGGTAATGCCAAACTCCGCGACCGTGGTACAACGATCTATGTGGATGGCAAACCAACCCTGATGTCACTCACTCAAATTCCAGCCGACCAAATCGAGTCCATTGAAGTCATTTCTAATCCATCGGCCAAATACGAAGCTGCAACTGCTGGTGGCATATTGAATATTGTACTAAAAAAGAACAAAAAACCGGGCTATAATGGCGTTATTGTGGCTGGTGTAGGTAACCAAGGCCGTTATAATGGTATGGTCAACCTAAATGCACGCGAAGGTAAGTTTTCCGTAACTACGTTTTACAATAATAATACCACCGATAATCCGGTCACTGGTTATGCTTATCGCACCAACCTCAATACGGATGGATCGGTTGCCAATTATTTTAATCAAAACACCGATGTAACCTTCCAAAATGTATTCCAAATTGGCAAAATCGGGGTAGATTACGCACTCAACAACCGCAATACCATATCGCTCGCAGGTACAATCATGGCCGGAAAATTCAATATCTCTTCCGATCAAAAATATACACTGGCCAATGCCGAAAATCAATTATTATCTTATGGCACGCGCCTAACACTACCCAAAAATAGTTTTAGAAACAATAATATCGAATCCAGTTGGAAAAAGACGTATGCCCAAAAAGGCAAATCACTCACCACAATGGCTAATTTTGGTTGGGGTTCGTCCTCTAATAAAGCCGATTGGAACACCACTGGATATGATACCTATGGCGTGTTATTGCCTAATAACCCCGAACTTGTTGCCATTGACGGCGGCAATAACAACCAACAAGGCGTTTTTCAAGTCGATTTTGTACAACCCATCAATGATCTTTCAAAGTTAGAAATAGGTGTGCGGAGTTTTTGGAGTGGTAAAGATCAAGAGTATTTTTTCAATAATTTTGATTACGACAAAAACCAATATGTATTGGACAACACCTTTTCACAAGACGTACGAATTACAGAAACCATCAATGCTGCTTACGCAACTTACAGCAGCCAATGGAAATATGGGATTCGTTATCAGGCGGGTTTGCGTTTTGAGCAATCCAGTATGAAAGGGAATTCATTCCTCGACGGAGTAGCCGATTTTGGTTACGATTACCCAAAAGGTTCGGGCAAAGACTTATTGCGCTCGCTATTCCCAGCTATTTTCCTTTCTAAAAAACTGGATGAAAAAAGCGAATTGGGTGTCAATTTCAGCCGTAAAATACAACGCCCCAATTTCCGCCAGTTGATGCCCGGTATTCAAGCCAATGACAAGCAAAATGTACAATTCGGTAATCCAGCATTACAGCCCGAATTTATCAACCTTGCTGAAATTAACTACAACCGAATATTTGGCGCAAACAATTGGTTATCAACTGTTTATTTGAGTAACGAGACCAATACTTTGAAGCCATTGTCCACCCCTTCTGAAACTGATCCATCGGTATTGTTAACGAGGTTTGTCAATGGTAGCAATGAATTAAGGTATGGCTTGGATAATACCTTAAAAATGGCCTTTGGCAAACACGTTGACCTCATGCTCAATGCCAATGTATTCAATTTTAACGTAAAAGTAGATACATTTACCAATAACGGCTGGGCTTGGAATGGCAAGGCCAACCTAACGGTCAAACTTCCACATAATTTTTCGTTCCAAATCAATGGTGCTTATGAAGGCAACCGCCCAATGCCTCAGGGCGACCGGAAAGGGATCTATTTTGCTGATTTTGCAGTCAAAAAATCCTTTTTCAACAATGCGGCCAACGTTACATTCTCCATTAATGATGTATTTAACTCGCGCAAAGACATCATGTTCCTAGAATTACCCACTTATACACAGGAAACGATGCGCCGCCGCGATGCCCGTTATTTCAAAATAACACTTCAAGTACCCTTTGGCAAAGCAGACGCATCTATGTTTAAGAAAATGAAGGAAGGCCGTAAAGAAGGACAAGAGCAACCTGATTTTAGCAATTAATGAAAAGAGCGTATGCAGATGTAATAATTTTATTCGTAGCTATCCAGCCGATCCCAAATTCCCATAGGGAATATATGTTTATAGGCTATTGTAGTATGATTTTATACTAATCCCGGAGGGATTACATGTAAAAAAGCGCACAAATTACATATAATCCCTACGGGATTAGCGTAAAACCGCATTTCAATCACTATAAACATTTATTCC
>JBEAVK010000005.1:0-17191 GCA_041160955.1 Bacteroidota bacterium | reverse complement strand
CTTAACTAATCCCTACTCACAACAAGTCGCTTTGTCACCACTCCCCTATCGGAGCGCACCATGACAAAGTAGATACCCGCCGTAAATTCTGACACTGAAATCTGCTCTACCACCGAGGTATTGGTCAACACTTGCTGCCAAACCGATTTGCCTTGTGCATCCATCACGATCAATTCGCCGCCAGTAGCATCCAAACCTTCCAGTGCAACCGCTACTGAAGTAATCGCCGGATTTGGAGACAAACGCATGGTAATCTCGCTATTAACCCCTTGAATATCGTCGTTGATCGCTCTGTCATTGATTATGCTTCCATATCCTGATCCGCAGGTTACCGTTACTGTGAACGCGCAAGTAGCCGATTGTCCACTATTGTCTGTGGCCACCCATACATTATTGGTAACACCGTGTGGGTACATTGAACCACTGGCTAAACCGCTCATTAAATACAAGGATTGTACTGCGCAATTGTCGGTAGCCGTTGGGTTGGGGTAGAATGCCGTAGCGCTGCATTGTCCTGGCGCAGCAGTCACCGCAACATTGGTGGGACAAGTGATGGTTGGCAATACATTGTCGGCAACAGTTACAGAAAAACTACACGTTTTTGAGTTGCCAGCACCGTCTATGGCCCTCCAAGTCACGTTGCTTGTACCTTTAGGGAAACTAGAGCCACTGGGCAACCCGCTTGTTCTGATGACTGTTGGAGCAGGCATACAGTTATCGGTAGCCGTTACTGCATAATTGAAAGTTGCAGAGGCGCAACTACTGCTGGTTGTAGCGAGCGTTTGGTTGGTAGGGCAAGTGATAGAGGGTAGTTGGGTGTCATTTATAGTGACTCTAAAAGTACAAGTTTTTGTAGTATTGGAGGCATCCGTGGCTTTCCATTGTACGGTGGTGACACCTTTTTGGAATGTGGAAATACTATTGGCGCCGCTTGCTGTGGGTGTAGTACCACCGCTCACCCAAGTAACGACTGGGCTGCCGCCGCAGTTATCCGCCGATGTAGGCGTAACATAAGTGACTACTGCGCTGCATTGGCCGAGATCTGTACTTTTGATTTGGTTGGCCGGGCAAGAGATATTGAGGCTACCAGCACCGCCATTGACCGTTACAGTGAAGGTGCAACGATGCGTAAGACCCGCACCATCGGTGGCTTGCCAAGTGACGGAGTTAACGCCTTTTGGAAATTGTGCACCGCTTGCCAAACTGGGTGGAACAATGGCTACGGTTGGTGCAGCGCAATTGTCTGTGGCAGTTGGAGTAGTGTAAGTAACCGTTGCGTAACACTGATTTGGGTCGGTGTTTCTCACGATATTAGCCGGACAGGTGATGGTAGGCGGAGTCGCGTCGTTGACAGTAATAAAAATAGGCACTCTGCGTGTACAACCGCCTGCGTAACTTTGGATGGAGATAAAAAGTGGTGCAGACCAACTGGTCAACGTAAATATATTAGTGGCTTGGTTGTATGTACCTGCCGGTAGGGTCATTGCGGCATCCTTGTACCAAGTGGTGTTTACTAGATAATCATTGTTAGCACCCAATTGCAACGCATTAGCGATGGTGGCACCACAATTGCTGCTGATGGGAAGCACTATTATATCGTAATTCGTTACATTTGGGATAGGATTGCCATTAGGATATGCAATGATGCCATTGTTGGAAAAATTACCTGAGTTGATATGAGGGTTGGGGGTGGTCACGCTGAGCAAGCCATTTTGATAAAAGTTGCTTTGGTTTTTGACCGGAGCGAAAAGGAATGTAATGGCGCATGTACTATTTACGAAGGTTGCACTAGGGCTGTTGGTCACACTGTATTGCCCACCAACAGTAGCAGCCCCAATAGTGATTTTTGCCGTGTTGGAGCAGGAGCCTGCAAAATTGATAAAACCAGCATCGCTGAAACGGTCAATCTTAATGTCTCCATTTGTATTATTAAAAAAAGAGCCTTTATTATAAATACCCGCGAGTCCAACGGTAGCGATGGCGCCAATGGTTATTTTATCGAGATTTATGAAGTCGCTCGACAAGTGAGAGATAGCATACTCAAGCGTACGATCTATTTGAATATCTCCTCCGAGATTATTGGTAAACAGCGTAGTAGTGTTAATGCCTAGATTACCTACGCTAGCGATGGATCCGATTTTGATTTTTGCTGCATTCTTGAAGCTACCATTCCCACAAGCTAAGGCAACCAGAGTTGTGCGGTCTATTTGGATCTCTCCTCCAGTTTTATTTTCAAAATTACCTAAATTATAAATCCCACTTTCACCCGTCAATGCCACTGCACCAATACGGATCTTTGCTGCGTTGCTAAATAAACCTGCATAGTTATATAAACCGCCAAGGGTAGCGCGATCAATATTAATTTCACCCATTCCAATATTATAAAAATCTCCAGAATTTGCTATTCCTCCTTGACCCGGTGAATTAAAAGCACCCACGGTAATTTTTGCAGCGTTGGTAAAGGTACCCGCTTCGTTATATAAGCCAGCATAAAAGGTGCGGTCAATTTGAATATCACCCCCAGTTTTGTTCTCCAATGTGGCTTTGTTTTGAATACCATATTCACCTAAGCTTGCAATGAATCCTATGGTGATTTTTGCAGCATTATCGAAGGTGCCCGTTTCATTATATAAACCAGCCTCAATTGTGCGGTCAATTTGTATTTCGCCATTTGCAGTGGTATTTTTAAAGGTAGCATAATTCATAAGGCCGTAATTACCTACGCTTCCTGTATTACCGATGAAAATTTTTGCTTCATTGGTGAATACCCCCAAAAGATTCCGTAAAGCGACCCCACCGACATGGTCAATAGTAATTTCACTGCTTCCGGTATTGGTAAAAGTGCCAAAATTGTCAAGCCCAAAGAAAGCAGGTGAGCCTGATCCATCAATACTAATTTTTGCAGCATTTGAAAAACTTTTTAAATAATTATAAACTCCGAATGTCTTAAAGCGTTCTACTTTGATGTCACCACCAATATTATTTGAAAAATTACCATTATTAATAATACCACTCCCGCCAATAGATGCTATAGACCCCATGTGTATTTTTCCATAATTGTCAAAATTAGCATTTTCCAAATTGCGTAAAGCAGTATCTGAAGAACGATCAATTTTAATTTCGCTACCTATTGCATTATTGAAAATGCTTTTGTTTTCCAAACCTGTTGCTCCTATGTTCGCCACTGATCCTATCGTGATTTTTGCCTCGTTATTGAAGATACCCGCTTCATTAAATAAAGCAGACTCTGTGGTGCGATTGATTTCAATCTCGCCATTCGCCGCTTTGTTATCAAAAGTACCGTGGTTTATTATACCGTATTTACCAACATTTGCTACGTCACCAATGCGCATTTTTGATGTATTTTTGAAAATACCATCGTTTTGGAGTCCAACATTGGTAATACTTGATACATTTCCGATATTGATTGTACCATCATTGGTCACGGTACCCAAGTTGAAGAAACCTATGTTGGTAGCACCATTGATACTTAGGCTTGCACCTGCATTGATGGTGAGTTCGCTACCAATCTCCACAAAGACAGACTTGGCCACTGCCGCAGTGCCAGCCATAATAATTGGTTTATTGAGACCAATGACGATCTCTACGTTGCTCGTACCATTCGGAACAGCCAAAGTGCTCCAGTTGGCGGGATTATTCCAATTGGAATTGGCGGCACCTGTCCATGTTTGTGCGCTGAGTACCTGCGCAGAAAGGAGCAATAAAATACTCATAAAGAACGTGAAATACTGTTTCATTGGAGTGTTGCCCATTTGAAGGCGAGTAGCAGCAGTTTGCTGTAGTTGAATAATTTGCAAAATCATTTTGTTAAAAAGTATATTGTATAAAAATGAGATTAGATACTGCCATAAAATATTTGTGTTGTTGTCAGTGCCTGATCGTTTGATGTTGCAAATGTGGGAGCAACGCGCGCTGTGCTTCAAATTTTAGGAAATGAACCGTAGGAGAATAAAAATAAAGTGTAGCAATATCAAATTGAATATTCTGTGCTGTTCAACTACTTAGTGGAAAAGTGAATTGGAGCCAAATTGAAGCGCCCACTCTAGCATAACCGGAGTGGGCGGTTCAATTTTTATGGTTTTTAAAAACCACAAAAACAAAATATTATACCAAAATTATTAATTATTATTGTTTTAATTTCAAATCGTTGATAATTTGCAGTAAATCAGTTCGGTTGCGCACCTTAGTGATAAAGGAAGGTAATCGGCTAAATATTGTGCTGTTTTTTCTAATACTATTGAGCGGTGATATGCCCGCCAAACACTTCAATTCAATTTTGCCACGCCTCATATCGAGATGCACCCGTTTGGCACTCTAATTTTTGTCCGCCCCCTTAGTACCCCTGCATCTTTGCGTCATCAAACGTTGAAAATGATGCTAACAAGCGTTGATTTAACGGATCAATTAACATTACTTACAAAATTTATTCAAAAACTTAAAGTACCAACAACATGCAATTGTTAAAATTCAATTTTGCGGCCATTTGTGCCTTATTTATCCTCTCTTTTAGCCAACTGAATGCCCAAATGTACACTAAAGGTCAACAAGACTTACACCTAGGCATAGGACTGGGTACTACGCTTTATGGTAGTGGTTATCGCAGTATTTTGCCTCCCCTCAATGTCTCCTATGAAAAAGGCATCACCAACAATATTGGAGTAGGCGGATACCTTGGTTATGCCACATCTCGCTACGACTATGATGGATTTAACGATCTTGATTACAACTGGCGTTACACTTATATTATCGTCGGTGCAAGAGGTGCGTACCACTATGATCTGTTCAAAAAACCAAAATTGGATACTTATGCTGGTGCTATGTTAGGTTTTACCATTGCAAGGGCGCGTTTTAATTCCGATAATCCGCTCTTGAATGATAACGATTATACTTCACCATCATCGGGTGGGATTACCTGGTCGGGTTTTATTGGAGCACGTTACCAATTTAAAGAAAAATTGGGTGCTTATGCCGAATTAGGTTACGGCGTGGCTTGGTTGAACCTTGGCTTACGTTTGAAACTATAGTAGTCGTTATTTGTCGGCGTGACGGAAAATCTAATGTCTATTTTAAGTCCCCCTTTTGCTAAAAGATTTTACCATGCTGACTAACGAAATTTCAAAGTTGGCTCAAAGGGGGTTAGTGCAGAATTGTCGGGGTGACAGAAAAAGTCGCCCCGACAATAGGCCAATTCTGTTATTGGATCACTTGGAGATCGTTGAAGATTACCGTTCAATAAAGTCCTTAAAAACGCTTCATTTTATTTTTACTACGCTTCAAATTGATTTTATTAGAAAATCTCAGTCAAAGTGCATTTTTTTGTGGCTGAATAAAAGTATAATTGATGATAATCCATCGTTTGGTACACCCCGTATGCCCCCTTTACCCTTCTTAAATGGTTACTACCATGAAAAAAAAGCAAGCACAACTCATTAGGCAAAGTTGGAAACGCATCGAGCCGATGGCACAAGAAGCAGGTGAAGAGTTTTACAGGAAACTTTTCAATAGTGAACCCTTAATTCGGCACATGTTCAAAACCGATATTGCGGGTCAAGCCCTCAAACTGACCACTACACTTGCTTTTGTTGTAGAAAACATTGATCAATTATCGTCATTGAAACCGATAATCCGCGAGTTAGGGCAACGCCATACAGGTTATGGTGCTCAACCAGAACATTATCAGGTGGTTTGTGAGTGTATGCTTAAAGTACTATCAGATGGAATGAAAGAGGAATGGATACCAGAATTGGCGGAAGCATGGTCGGATTTACTGCATTGGATTTCTGATAACATGCAAAAAACGTTTGAATAACTATACGAAATGACATTACGCCACTTACTCTTTTTTGTCCAGGTTCTGCTAATCTCGGCTATCGTGGAGGCTCAATCGCAGCCACAAGCCGATCTTATTTTCAGGCATTTAAGAGAAAGCGATGGTTTGAGCCAAAACACCGTCAATTCTTTTCTGCAAGATCGCAATGGTATGCTTTGGATTGGCACATATAGCGGTCTCAATCGCTATGATGGATCTCATTTTAAAGTGTTTAAGCAAACCAAAGATACATTTTCGCTCCCGCAAAACACGGTACACGACCTCTGCGAAGACCGTTTAGGAAATATTTGGGGCGGCACTGAAGAAGGTATTTTTTGTTATTCGCCTTCCTCAAATCGCTTTAAAAACTATAAAAAAACCACAACAGGGGATAAGATAAAAGCAGGGTGTATCCTTTGTGACCGCGAGGGTGATATTTGGGCCGGTGGATCCTTAGGCTTTCTAAAATACAATCCCGCTCAAGACAAATTTTATGCTGTCCAATCGAATGAACCTAATTATAACTTCAAGCAACCAACTGTTCGCAAGAATGGTATGGTCGAAGACCCATCCGGTGAAGGAATATGGTTGAGTCCGCGCAAAGGAGGGCTATTATATTACGAAAAAGCGAGCGGTCGTTTTATCCAAGCATCCAACCAAGTAAACAGTGCGCTGTTTTCTGATCACAATATTAGCGCATTGACCACCGCAGTAGAAGCGGGAAGAATATGGGGGATTGATAATAAAACACAGGAAATAATACAATTTGATCGATATGGACAGATTCACCGGCGCATTTCGGTCGCCAAAGACCTGCCCAATGATCAAGGAGCCACCTTGTTTGAAGATCGTGAGCAGCGATTATGGTACGCTTCATGGTATCCAAGTATGGCTATGATCCAATACCGCGATGGCGTTAGTATCCAAAAACTGACACGTGACCAATCTAATTCTGCTGCGCCAATTGGCGATTTTTTTTGGAATGTATGGCAAAACACCGACGGAAGTATTTGGTTAGGCACAACAGAAGGTATTTCTATATGTAACCCTAACCGCTCTTTTTATAAAATCCATCGGTTGTCTGTATTGCTACCTGAAATATTACAACATGATTTTGCCATAAATACAATAGCAGAAAACCCAAAAGATGGCTCATGGTGGATACCGACAAATGCATCTAAAATCATACATTATTGGCCAAAAACTGGACAATTCCAAATCTATGATACCAAAAAAGCACCGTTAAATGCCTTGAAATTACCGTTCGGTCAGGTATATGAACTTCGTTTTTGGGGGGATAAAATTATATTGATGACGGTCAATGGCGCATGGACGTTTTCGGAAAGCACAAAACGATTTGCCCCTTTTGAGGTACCTAAAAAACCTGATTTTAAAATTCGAGATGTGCTTTTTATGGGTGATTCGGTGCGGTGGTGCGTGGACGAAGCACATATCCTGCGCTGGGAAACAAAGACAGGGAAAACGCAAATATTTGGGTTGGAGCAAGATACTTTTCCAGATGGCCAAAAAGCCGATTTGTATAAAATGCGCTTTGATCCAAAAAGACAACGGATTTGGATGATAGCCACTGAAAAAATGCTGGCCTATTTTGATTTAAAAGATCAAAGACTGACCCCTTTTTTGCTTTCACAAGAAGATCTTACAGAGCGTATTGGTGGGTTTATGGGTCTTAACCTCGATCAATCTGGGAAACTATGGATTCCGTTTAAAGGCCAGGGCCTGTACAGTTATAATCCACTAACACAATTGGCTACCTTACGCAGAGAAGCAGACGGATTGGCTTATGAAAATATTTTATCGGTTAGCGTGGACAATAAAGAGCGCATTTGGTGCGGATCTTACAACAAAATTTCGGTATTTGAGCCCAATGAAAACTGGTTTTACAATTTCAATATGCCAGCACATTACCGCAGTGCTGGGTATATTAACCACTCCACCCAACTCGCCAATGGTCATGTACTCATCAGCTTTGATGGTGACTTGGTAGAGTTTTTTGCCGAAAAAATAGGAACACAATCTGCTCCAACTACACCGCTGCTCAGCCAGTTGCAAATTGGGAATGATCAACAATTGCTTACCAACGAAAACCTCGTCACCTTAGCACCCGATGAAAATACCATTGGTTTCCAATTCGGAACACTGGCAGATCCGGTCTTTTCGCCCACCGAACTGTTTTATCGGCTCGACGGGGTAAATACCCAGTGGGTGGCCGCCAATAGTACATCCGAGGTAGTCTATACCAATTTAATACCTGGTACTTACCAATTTCGCCTCATTGCCAAATCAAAAAACGGCCAATTCAGCAGCCCAGAACGGGCTATCAAATTGGTCATTAGCAGAAAAATTTATCAACAATGGTGGTTCCGAATTGGAGTGCTTTTATTGATGAGTTTGATCGGCTACCTTTTTTACCGCAGACTGAAATATGAAAAAATGAAACTCACTAAACTCGAACGTCGAGCGGAATCGCTGGAAAAAGAAAAGGCCCTTGTCTTGTACGAGAACCTTAAGCAGCACCTCAATCCGCATTTTTTGTTCAATTCGCTCACCTCCTTGAGCAGTTTGATCCGTATCAGTCCGCCAATGGCTAGCGATTTCTTGGACAAAATGAGCCGCGTTTATCGCTATATTTTACGCAGTCGAGAGCAAGAAACTGTACCGCTTGGGCAGGAACTTAATTTCGTTAAACTCTATGTTGCACTTCAAAAGACCCGTTTTGAAGAAGGGCTTATTGTCAATATCGATATATCGGAAGATTATTACGATCGCAAAATTGCCCCTGTTACGCTTCAGAATTTAGTTGAAAATGCTATAAAACATAATAGTACAGATATTGACGATCCGCTTGTGATCGAACTTTTCATCGAAGAGGAGTACCTCATCGTGCGTAATAATCTACGCAAACGCGCTTTTGTGGAAACCAGTAATAAACAAGGACTCCAAAATATGACGGCGCTATACAGTTACCTGAGCGAACGAACGTTGCTCATCATCGAAGATGAAGATTTTTTCATCGTTAAAGTACCATTGCTCACCACCCTTAGCACACTACAATAAATATGAAAGTACTCATTATTGAAGACGAAAGCCTAATTGCACGCGAACTACAATTCAAAATTGGGCAAATTGCGCCAGATTTAAAAATTTTGGGTGTTCTACCCAGCGTAAAAACGGCCAATAAGTGGTTTTTAGAAAATGCAGAACCCGATCTTATTTTTGCTGATATTCAACTCAGCGATGGGGTTAGTTTTGAGGTATTTGAACGCTACGAGCTACAATGTCCGATTGTGTTCACCACTGCTTACGATGAGTATGCTATCCGTGCATTTAAAGTGAATGGTGTGGATTATCTGCTCAAACCTGTTGATAATGAGGAACTTACTAGGGCCATCAGTAAATGCCGGACGATTATAGAAAGCAGGGCACAGTACCCCAAAGATATGCAGCAATTGCTCAAAATGATCGCCGCTCCGCAGGCCGTACAAACGGAATACAAAGAGAAATTTGTGGTCAGTTACCGCCACCAATGGTTGCCCATATTTACCAAAGATATTGCTTGTTTTAGTCGGGATGGGGTCAATTATCTACATACTTTTACCGGTGAACGCTATGTCCTCGATTTCACAACCCTAGATGAAGTAGAAGAACTACTCGATCCGCGCCTGTTTTTCCGCGCCAATCGGCAATATATCATCCACGCGGATGCTATTCAGAGCGTAAAACCATTGGAAAATCAAAAATTGGTGCTGACCATGAAAGCACCCGCAAAACTAGAAATAGATATTAGCCGCGAAAAAGCACCTGGGTTTAAGCGGTGGTTTGAAAAGTAAAAAAAGTGCCGCAAATATTGCTTTACAATGTCCGAAACCGAACATCCTTAGTTCGGCTTCGGACATTTTTTTTAAAAAAGCAAAATTCAAATAATTGGTTATCAACATGTTATAAAATTGGCTTGGTGCTTGGATGTATTAAAGCGGGAGCGAATAAAATTATGCGATACAGAAGCATCCAATTTTTCTTTCCATTGTCAATGAGATTCATTTAAGTTATACAGCTATGATTTCCAACTATCTATCGCTTGCATTGCGCAACTTGGGCAAAAACCGCCTTTACACATTTCTTAATATCTTTGGCCTCGCGGTTGGGCTGGGTACGAGTATTTTAATTTTACTTTGGGTAACCGATGAATTGAGTTACGACAAATTTCACGAAAAACTGCCTAATATCCATCGGATCATGCAGCACCAAACCCAGGGTGGTGTTACTTATACTTTTTCATCCACACCAGGGCCTTTGGCAGCCGCATTGCGGACTGAATTACCAGAAATAGAGCGGGCAGCGCGTACCAGTTGGTCGGGGCAGCAATTATTGAGCCGAGGCGATAAAAACACCTACGAACGGGGTGTGTATGCTGAACCTGATTATTTTAATATCTTTACTTTTCCGGCCATTGCGGGTGATCCAGTAGCCGCATTACGCGATCCCGGCGCAATAGTGATTACGGAACGCACGGCCAAAAAGTTCTTTGGCAACGAAGACCCTATTGGTAAAATACTACGCCACGACAACCAACGCGACTTAAAAGTAGCAGCAGTTGTCCGCGATTTACCTGCCAATAGCAGTATTCGATTTGATGTAGTGTTACCTTTTCGTGTCTATGAACTACAAAACCCTGGTGGTTTGGATAGCTGGGGTAGCAATTCCATGCCCACTTATGTAGAACTCAAGCCCAATACCAACGTGGAAGCACTCAATAACAAATTAGTCAATTTTATACAGGGGAAAAATGCGGAAGCACAAGCGCATATTTTTGCATTTCCCATCAAAGACTGGCGTTTGCGTAGCGAATTTAAGGACGGCAAACCCAATGGT
Source organism: Bacteroidota bacterium (assembly GCA_041160955.1). GTDB lineage: Bacteria > Bacteroidota > Bacteroidia > Chitinophagales > Saprospiraceae > M3007. Next base: position 6,468 of record JBEAVK010000005.1, on the reverse strand, counting down.
GGACGGATTACAATGGTGCTTTTGCTTGGTATTATCGGCATTTTTGTCTTGTTGATCGCTTGTATCAATTTTATGAACTTGGCCACAGCCCGTTCGGAACACCGATCAAAAGAAGTAGGCGTGCGCAAAACAATGGGTGCTTTGAGGTGGCATATTATTGCGCAGTTCCTCAGCGAAGCAATGTTGATGACTTTTATGGCTTTAATATTGGGGATTGTATTTGCGTTGTTAGCCCTCCCCTCTTTTAATCGTTTCTTTGAAAAAAGCCTAACAATTAGTTTAAGCAACTGGCCACTTTGGTTGGGTTTGTTGGGCATGGGTTTGATCACGGGTTTGGTAGCAGGCAGTTATCCCGCTTTTTTCCTCAGCAGTTTTGACCCTATTCGCGTACTCAAAGGAAGTGGTGTGGTGCATAAAGGACGCAGCAGCATAGGATCCAAGTTGCGCAAAGGTTTGGTTACTTTCCAATTTGTGGTGTCTATTTTCTTGATTATCAGCACGATAGTAATTTATAAGCAACTTGAATTCGCGCAAAGCCGCAAAATTGGTTACGATTCAGAATGCTTGATCGAAATACCGGCAAGGGGTGATATGCAGGACAAATTTGGAGTAACGAAAGCAGAACTGTTGCAAATCCCATCCGTCAAAAGTGTTGCCGCAGGCACCGATGATTTGATCCAATTTGGTAGCAATACCTCTGGTTTGGGATGGCCAGGCAAAACCGATGAACAAAATTTTCTAGTGACAGTAACTAGTATCAGCCACGATTGGACTAAAACCGCAGGTGTCAAAGTAGTAGAAGGCCGCGATTTTAGCCCAGAATACGGCGGCGACACCTTATGTTGTATGCTCAACCAAGCGGCTGTAAAACAAATGGGATTGGCATCACCCGTTTTAGGGACACAGATACGGCAAGACACGAACTATACCGTGATTGGGGTCATTGAAGATTTTTCGTATAACGATCCGCTTTCGGCCACCATGCCCATGATCCTTTTCCTCAATACACGAACGCACTATAACTATTTTGTGCGCTTCCAAAACGACGAAAACTGGCAAAAATCATTGAGTCAAGTGGAAGCAGCAGTCAAGAAGGTCAATCCAAATTACCCTTTTGAATTTCACTTTACCAAAGAAGAGTACCAAAAGAACTTTGACGAAATACGTTCTACCGGGCAATTGGCCAATATGTTTGGTGGTATTGCCATCTTAATTTCTTGTCTTGGTTTGTTTGGTCTTTCGGCATTTGTGGCGGAGCAGCGTAAAAAAGAGATCAGTATCCGTAAGGTATTGGGGGCAACAGTGGCCAATATTTGGTTATTTCTTTCCCGCGATTTCCTCGGCCCTGTACTTATTGCCTTTGTATTGGCCGCACCAATTGCAAGTTGGTTGATGCAAAAACTGCTGTCGCGATTTGAGTATCATATCGAATTATCATGGTGGATGTTTGCTTTGGCAGGTTTGGCGGCGTTGTTGATCGCTATTTTTACAGTGAGTTATCAAGGGATAAAAGCGGCATTGGTGAATCCTGTGAAGGCTTTGAAGAGCGAGTAGAATAACTTTCTTATAAAATTTAGGTGTAGCGCATGGTAATATCAAATTTAAATTACGGTGCGCTACACCTTTAAAATGCGAAAGCCTCCAAATATTCGGTGTGGTACACCTTTTGGAGAAAAACTTTAGTTGAAAATAGATCTAAATTAAGAACTCCACATATTTACACTAACTTTGCCACATATTATGGTGGCATCCAATTTAGGTTATTCAAAGGTCTTTTTTATTCAAATTATCCGACTGTTTCCCAGTGGTACATTCCTTTTTATAGCCCTTTTATTGGCATATCTTCCATTATCGGCTCAGGACATGTCAAAGGTGCAGGCACAAATCCAAGGCATCACTTCACCTGAATTACAACAAAAAAAATGCTACGAACAAGCCGTTTTTTTACGTCAATCGAATCCTCAATTGGCTATGTTATTTGCCCAAAAAGCCATAGAATTAGCCCTTTTCAATAAAAACAAAGCACAAGAAGCACAAGCATGTTGGATTGGTGGCGAACTGGCCGAACAATTATCCAAACAGCCAGAAGCCATACGTCTTTTTACCCAATCTAGGGAAGCAGCCAACCTTTCCAACTTACCAGATATACAGTTAAAAGCCGTCACCAAACTTGAAACCATTACCCTTGGTCAAGATAATTATAAAGCGGCTTATGAATGGGGTTTGGAAAAAAATATGCTCCTACGCAACCGCGACAATGCCATAGCGCAAGCAAAAGACATGGAAACAGCAACCGAAAAAAAGGCTTTATTAGAAAAAATACACCAACATGACCAATATTTATGGATTGCCTTGGCAGCATTTGGTTTATTTGGATTGCTGTTTTATCAATCTCGCCAACGCAGCAACAAACGCATTCGAGGCGAAATGGCCGAAAAAAATGCCTTAATTGAAGAAAAACGCCGCCGAAGTGAACACCTTTTGCTCAATATACTGCCTCGTGCCGTAGCCGCAGAACTAAGTGTACGCAACAAAGTAGCCGCTCGCCGCTACGAAAAAGCAACCGTGATGTTTATTGATTTTGTTAGTTTTACTCAAATAGCAGAACAGATGAGCCCCGAAGACTTAGTAGCTACCTTGGATATTTGCTTCTCCTCTTTTGATGATATTATTGGGCGCAATAAAATTGAAAAAATAAAAACGGTAGGTGATGCCTATATCTGCGCAAGTGGTCTTTCGGATCGGAATGAGCACCCCGCAGATATGATAAAAGCCGCCTTGCAGATCCAAGTTTTTTTGGGAAAATTACGAGAAAAACACCGCGCAGAAGGCAAACCATCCTTCGAAGCGCGTATTGGGATTCACTTTGGCGCAGTGGTAGCAGGCGTAGTAGGTACCAAAAAATTTGCTTATGATATATGGGGCGATACCGTGAATCTGGCCGCTCGACTGGAACAATCCTGCGAACCAGGACATGTGAATGTGAGCGGAATGGCACGCTCATTGGTCATCGACGAGTTTGACTGGACGTTCCGAGGTAAAGTTGCCGCAAAAAACAAAGGGGAATTGGACATGTTCTATGTCCATCTAAAATAACCTTGTATCCGTAATATATCTATCCGTAATCCGTAACTATAATGCCCACTTTTCAGGAAATATACCACGAGCACCAAAAAATGGTGTACAACCTCTGTCTCAATTATTTGCAAAACACGCAAGATGCAGAAGAGGCAACACAAGATATATTTGTGAAAATTCATGGCAAAATCTCTAGTTTTGAAGAAAAATCAAGCCTAAAAACGTGGATTTATCGTATTGCTATCAATCATTGCCTTGATTTTTTACAAGCCCAAAAAAGGCAAAAAAGGTTTGCTCTTTTTAAAAGTATCTTTAATGCCGATAATAAACCTATTTATGACCCACCCGATTTTAACCACCCAGGCGTACAACTCGAAGACCGCGAAGCATTAGAAAATTTGTACAAAAAGATCAACGAATTGCCCGAAAATCAAAAAACAGCCGTCATTCTTAAATACCTCGACGATCTGCCACAACGTGAAATAGCAGCCATTATGGATATTTCGGAAAAAGCAGTGGAATCTCTTTTACAACGCGCCAAACAACAATTGAAAAAAAAGTAACTATCCAACCGCCCAAAAAAATTCCTGTAGGGAATGCATGTTTGTAGGATGATTAGGGAGGAACGTCCAAATCCCGTAGGGATTTTATGTAAAAAACGCACAAAATAACATACATTCCCTACGGGAATTGGGTCGGGTTTTTCATTCCACCCTATAAACATACATTCCCTATGGGAGTTTGGGCGGCGGCTGGATAGTTACAAAAAAAATAACTCAGAATAGAAGGATTAATTTTGAAACATCGTCAAAGTAAAAGTATTACACCATGAATAAAGAAGATGACATCGAATTACTAAAAAAAGTGGGCAAACTCGATGCGCCACCTTTTCTTTATACCCGTATTGTTGCAAAAATAGAGCATGCAACCACCACGGAACAATTACCGCTGTACTGGAAATGGATCGGAGGATTGGTATTCAGTATCTTATTTTTTAGCAATATTTATTTCACTATATTAGGTGTAAAAACCAGTACTTCTGCACAAGAATCACTTGTAAGCACCCTTAATATCCATCAATCTAACCAATTCTACGATGAATAAAACCCGATTTCTAACAGGCGCAGTAATTGCGCTCCTATTGCTCAACATCGGCGTTATTGCCTTTTTTTTGAGCCAACGAAGGCATCACCCAATGGAAGGGCCTCGTCAAATAATGATTGAAAAATTGCATTTCGATCCCGCACAAATAGCGGCCTATGATCAATTAATTGCACAACACCGTAGTAAAATTCGCGAAAAAGAAACCGAAATCACACATGCAAAATCTCAATTGTACTTGCTCTTGCAAGGTGAGGATCGGTCACAAATGGATACTTTGATCCGTAATATCGGACAATTACAGGAAGCCGTGGAACATATTCATTTTGAGCATTTTAGTGCGATGAAATCTATCTGTAAAGGTAGCCAAATTACCGATTTTAATAATTTAGCAGGTGATTTGTCTATGTACTTTTCCCCAAAGAAAAAAAAGTAAAACGATGCCAAAAACGATAGTTGGTTTGGTCATTGGTTGTTGGTCATTTTGGGTAGCACAGGTCTTTGCACAACCTACGCTGCTGCATTTTCAACCCGTTTTTATGCAGCAACCGATTGCCTTAGATTCAACTATGCATAATGCTCAAGGCGACTCTTTGTCCGTAACCATGTTGCGGTTTTATTTGGGGCATTTTGAGTTTTTAAACAAGGGGCGCATAGTATTTGAGGAAAATACCTATCATTTATTGGATTTGGCAGCAAAAAACACGCTCAAAATCCCTTTCCAATTGCCCCAAAATACGGTTTTTGATAGCCTCCAATTCGATTTTGGTGTCGATAGCCTTACCAATGTATCCGGTGCGCTCGGTGGTGATCTTGACCCCACTAAAGGGATGTATTGGGCTTGGCAAAGCGGTTATGTCAATTTTAAAATAGAGGGTATCTATGAAAAATGCCCCACGCGCGATCGCACTTATAACTTTCACCTTGGCGGCTATTTAACACCTTTCCAATCGGTGCAAAGGATAAAACTAGCCGTTCCCAAAACCCAAAACATAGATATAAACTTAGCATTGGACACCTTTTTTGCTCAAATTGATTGGCAAAAAAAATACAGCATTATGTCTCCTTCTAAAGCAGCAGTTGGCCTGATGCAACAGTTGACTGGTCTTTTTTATACTAAGGAATGAGATTCAAATAACAATTCAGCAAAACATGAAAAATATTTATATCGTACTGATGTTATGCGCTTTGTGCAGTAGCATTTGCGCACAGCGCAATGTTATACTGTTGATCGCCGATGACCTTGGCACCGATTATCTTGGGTTTTATGAAGACCATCAGGATACAGCAGCAGTGCCCAATATTCGCGCTTTACTGGCGCGTGGTGTGCGTTTTAACAACGCGTGGTCGAATCCCGTTTGTTCGGCTACCCGATCGGGTATTTTGACCGGAAGATACAGTTTTCGCACAGGTGTAGGTGGTATAGTTGGGGGCATGGGGGGCAGCGGTGTCTTAAACATCAATGAAATTACTATCCCGCGCATGTTGCAAACGTATCAACCCAATAGTATCGGGAAGGCCAATATCGGTAAATGGCACTTACAGAATGCTATGCCCGTTTCCAATTTGAATAACCCAAATACAATGGGTTACGATCTTTTTGCGGGCAATTTCATAGGTCAAATTACGAGTTATACCAATTGGACAAAAGTGACCAATGGCGTTTCTTCCACGGTCACTACCTACGCTACCACAGTAACCGTCAATGATGCGATTACTTGGATAGATAGCCAAAATGCAAAACCCTTTTTCCTTTGGATGGGTTTCAATGCGCCCCATTCGCCTTACCATTTGCCACCTGCCGGCTTGCATTCTTATACCAATTTGAGCGGTACGCAACAAGATATTATGATGAACCCAAAATCGTATTTTAAGGCTTCACTCGAGGCTTTAGACCACGAAATTGGGCGACTTTTTGCGCATTTGGAAGCAACGGGTCGCTTGGACAGCACTGATATTATTTTTATCGGCGACAATGGAAATACCATGCAAACGGCTCAAATTGCCAATACCAACCGCGCAAAAGGTACTATTTACCAATATGGCGTACATGTCCCTTTTCTTGTTTCGGGGCCATCGGTAACCGATCCGGGGCGTATTAGCAATGCCTTGGTGAATACGGCTGATTTATTTGCCACGATCTTGGAAATGTTTGGATACCAAAATTGGGCGACTCAAATTCCAGCCGATAAACCCGTGGACAGCAAGAGCATCATGCCTATCCTAAAAAATGTGGCCGCTACCACCCGCGACTGGATTTTTACCGAAAATTTCAAAAATACGCCTGAT
>JBEAVK010000407.1:0-18205 GCA_041160955.1 Bacteroidota bacterium | reverse complement strand
CACAAAGCGTTACGTACACTTTAGAGTACACAACGCTTTGTGTTCTTTGTGCACTCGTACGCTATTCTGTGGTAGAAAAAGCGATCACTCTACGCTTTGTGTACTCAAAAAAGAGCGAAGCAACCACTCTACGCTTTGTGTACTTTGTGCACTTTTGTGGTGGAAAAAGTGTACGCTACGTTGTGGTAGAAAAGTACACAAAATGAATAAATAAACTTATTTTACACTGTATTAAGTATTTTTACACAATTAATTATGTCCAAATACGTAAGGAATATAGACTAAATTTTCGAGTTTACAATATCTAAAATGGTCTTTTCCAAGGCATCTGCTTGAGCAATCAAATCATATCCTTCCGCGAGTACTTTTTCCGCATAATCCCGGTCATCCAAGCCTGATGCATTAATTTTTACATTCAGAAATGCACCATGTACGGCTGCGCGAGCGCACAAAGCACCTACTCCAGCGTCAGTAACAGAATTAGGATTGCCTGTTTCTGCCATTTGTTGTACCAATGCAAAAGTATCAAACGCTAAACGCATCACTTGCGCCGGTACTTCAATCGCCAATTTAGTAGCGGCTTGGATCGCTTGTTTGCGTGCTGCTTTTTCTTCCGGGGCAGCATTAGGCAGTGCAAAAGCCGACATAATAGCATTAAAGGCATTAGTATCGTCGTCCACAGCCCGGAGTAGCGCATCTTTGAGGTGTTGACCTGTTTCAGCCGCTGCACCAAATTCCGCCCAGCGTTCGTCCCATCCGCGTTTATGGCTACTTAGGTTGGCAACCATCGTGGCCAATGCAGCACCCAATGCACCCACATAAGCACTGATAGAACCTCCACCTGGGGCGGGACTTTCGGAGGCCGTTTCATCGGCAAATGCGCGTAGGTCTTTATCAATTAGGCGTTTATTGGTGCCAGCATTTTTATTGGCAATATTATATTCGATGATTTTTTGTTTAGGGTCAAACGCTGCAATCTCGTCCAATCCCATGCTTTTTATCGCAATTTTAATCAACTCCCCTTCACTTACACCCGCGCTGCGCTCTTGTTTGTGCAAAAAGTATTTGCCAGCATCCAGCATTACTTTTAGAGGTACTAGACCTACCAATTCCGAACCCGTTACCCGCATACCACGTTGGTCAGCACTTTTGCAACACGCTTCAAATGCCTCGTGCAATGCCGTTAGTTTCGTATCGGTGATATTCATTGAAATTTGTGCAATACCATACTCTTCAATAAACCACCCAATCGCTTTTACCCCTTTGAGCCAACCTTCTTGTCGGATGGGTTCGCCTTGGGCATCCTTCATGGGTTTGCCTGTTTTGGGATCGTTGAGTACGCGTCCTTTTTCGCGAATATCAAATGCAACGGAATTGGCACGCCGCACCGAAGTTGTGTTGAGGTTAACATTATAGGCAACTAAAAAATCACGAGCACCAATCACAGTTGCGCCACTTTTGGCATTGAATTGCGCTGGGCCAAAATCGGGTTTCCATTCGGGTTGTATTATTTTTTCGGGTAAACCCTCGTACTCCCCAGCGCGGATAGTCGCTAGATTTTTGCGCTCAGGTCGGGTGGCTGCGGCTTCGTAAAGATAGACAGGGAGTTGTATTTCGCGGCCTACGCGTTCGCCCAATTGAGCAGCCCATTGCGCAGTTTCTTCCATCGAGATACCGGCAACAGGGATAAGCGGACACACATCTGTGGCACCCATACGCGGATGTTCGCCCGAGTGGCGACTCATATCAATCACCTCGCAGGCTTTTTTTATGGCTTGAAAAGCAGCCTCAATCACAGCACTTGGCGCACCTACAAAAGTGACTACGGTACGGTTCGTCGCTTTGCCTGGATCAACATCCAAAAGATGTACGCCATCCACCGCTTCTATGGCATCTGTAATTTGCTTAATAATGGCCATATCGCGGCCTTCCGAAAAATTCGGTACGCATTCAATCAATTGTTGCATCATGGTGCGAAGGTAGGGCTAGTTTGGAATTTTTTTTATCAAAAAAAAAGGTTTTTTAAAATAGGAATGGGGGCAGTGGACAAAAGTAAATGTCCGAAATTGCCAAAAACATTATATAGATTGTAATTTAATTGTCAGTTTAATTCATCAAAACGCTACTTTTCATCCTAATTTCGGCTTTTTTTACCCTGAATCCCGATTGTTTTAAAATTTTTCAATTTAAAATTATTTTTTTTTTTAAAAGCATATAAAATTATATAGAAAAAATTTACCTTTGCGCCCGATATGCCAAACATATTACTTTTAGATACCGCCACGGAGGTTTGCAGCGTTGCGCTTTACGCTAATGGTGGCATCGCTGCATTAAGAGAGGATTTGGATTGCAAAAGCCATATTGCAGTGCTTACGCTGATGATAGAGGACTGTTTAAAGTCGATTGGGATGGATTATTCAGCACTTGATGCAGTGGCGATTAGTGGAGGGCCTGGCTCTTACACATCCTTGCGGACAGGTGCATCGGTAGCGAAAGGGCTTTGTTTTGCGTTGGATATTCCTTTAATTGCCATTGATACTTTACAATCTTTGGCTTGGGGAGCGCAACAAACAGTGGATGAATTTGTTATACATATTCCAATGCTGGATGCGCGTAGAAATGAAGTTTGGCTCAATGCTTTTGATCATAACTGCCAACCCTTAGGAACTGCGCAACCTTTGATTTTGGAGGGTGATGGACTAGAGCAGTATTTGGCGCAATTTGGGACAAGTAGTAAATTTATTTTGTCTGGAAATGGCGTTTTAAAAATAAAAGATAAGAGCATATCAAATAATGCGTATGTTTGCAGCGTTAAAAAGAATTCGTCCCAATTTTTGGGTTCTTTTGCCGTTGAAAATCTTTATGCTAATCTTACTGAAGATATAGTTCACTACAATCCCATTTACCAGAAACCACCTAATATTACGGTCTCTCAACAACCCAATTTTACGCATATTTAATCCATTTAGTTTTACTCTTCGGGTATCGTAATTATAAAATAAAAATGACAGAAATAAATCATTAGTTAACTAATTGCAAATTGGTATATCTTGATTAATATTTTACCAAAAATGCTAGGTATGACTAAATTTTGTTAATATTTAATCAATTTGCACCCTTTGCCTTCGTTTAATGTATCTATTTCATGAAATAAACGTATATAAGCCATTGATTATTCAAGTTTAATTATCTAATCAATGCTTTATTTTTTAAAATTTTTCTTCAAAGCATTTTAACGTACCTTTTTTAAAATTTTATTATGGCAAAGTCTAAAAATGAAGTGGCTCCGGCCTCCGCTGTTCCTGAGAATTCAACAGCTCGTTACGTCGATTACACAGAGTTACGCAAAGCAGTATTAGTATTGCGTGCGCTCAATCACAAATTACGTCAAAAGATGCTTGATCTGATCGATCAAGGCGGACGCTTGACCGTTTCTGAAATCTATATCAAATTGCGTATGGAGCAAAGTGTTGCAAGCCAACACCTCGCTATTTTGCGCAGGGCTGGTGTAGTAACTACTGAAAGAGATGGAAAATTCATTTTCTACTCTCTAAATGTAGAAAGAATTCGTGAAATTTCCAAATTGGCAGTAGAACTCGCTGCTTAATTGGTAAATTTGATGAGGCTGCGTCCTACACCACGTATGATTCAGCCTCATCATCACATTTTCAACCCAATAAACTTCCCTGTTCCTATCCTTCCCCTGAGTTGGATTTATAGTTTTTGTCTTTTACAAAAAAGCAATCTAGTAAGAATTATCTGCTACTAAATTCCTGTTCATTATTATTCCAATAGCTTTATTATTATTATTGCAATTCGCATACATTTGCGGCTTCTATTTATTTTATTTAGCCAACTTGTAATTATGAACGAACGCCTCCAATCCCTCGATATATTCAGGGGTCTCACTATTGCATTTATGATTATCGTAAATACGCCCGGCGATTGGTCGATGGCTTACGATGTTTTAGAGCACGCTAAATGGCACGGGTTTACACCTACCGATTTGGTTTTCCCCTCCTTTGTATATATTACAGGTGTGTCGGCTTGGTTTTCTTTTAAACGAAACGGGCATTCGCTCTCCGCAGACTTAATGAAGCGGATTTGGAAACGGACTTTGATTATTTTTTTAATGGGCGTAGGGCTGTATGCTTTCCCTTTTTATACTTCCTCGCCTGCTAATTGGCGTATTCCAGGGGTTTTGCAACGGATTGCTTTGTGCTATGGCATTGGCTCTACCTTATGCTTAGTTTTGAGCAAACGACAAATCATTGGTTTGTGCGCTGCTTTATTACTGGGTTACTGGGGTATTATGCTGGGCTTTGGTGATCTCACTTTAGCCGGAAATGCCGTATTAAAACTCGATCTTTGGCTACTGGGCGAAAAACATTTATACCATGGTGAAGGAGTGGCGTTTGATCCCGAAGGCTTGCTCAGTACCATACCATCTTTAGGTACTTTCCTGATTGGTTACCTCACCGGACAATATATTGGTTCTAATACCGATAGGAAAAAAGTATTCAATCATCTTGCCATTTGCGGCGCATTACTGGTTATTACGGGTATTATCTGGCATTTTGCATTTCCAATCAATAAAAAATTGTGGACGAGTAGTTATGTCTTATTCGCAGGTGGATTATCCATGATTTTGTTGAATACCTGCTATTATTTGGTGGACATTGCGGGTGTAAAAAACTGGGGCAAGCCCTTTATTGTATTTGGCACCAATGCTATTCTGGCTTATATGGTTTCGGAATTATTGGTGATTAGTATGAGTACATTTTACAAGGTAAAAACAGCAACAGGCACTACCGATGGCCACGAAGCATCTTACAATGCCTTTTTTGCCTCGTGGTTGGGGCGCACAGAGTTTGCATCCTTTATGTATGCTTTGGCTTATACCGGGCTGTGTTGGTTGGTGGTATATCTGTTTTATAGGAAAAATATATTTTTGAAGGTGGGGTAAAATTAAGCCAACGTAAATTATTGAGGGGTGCGTCAAAAATAATATTGCCTTAACAAGGGTGTTGGTCGGTGCGAATTACCTTCGTTTGCACGTATTTTTATTCATTATGACGAACAACCCTTTTGTCTCCATTATTATCCCCACCCGCAACGAAGAGAAAACAATAAGTGCTACTATTGCGCAGTATGAGCCATTTATTGCAAAGTATAATCTGGAAATTATCATCTCCGATGCCAATAGTACAGATGCTACGGTGCAGGAGGTAGAATATTGGCTTCAAAAGCATGGTAGTCGGATCAAATTGGTACAGCCGCAAGGCAAGCAAAATATTGCCATTGGGCGCAATGCTGGTGCAAGTATTGCCACTGGTTTTGTCCTCTTTCATACCGATGCAGATGTTCGACTACCGCAGCCAGATCTGTTTTTCAAGTCTTTAATTCGATTTTTTGCCCAGCCCAAATGGGTGGCAGCCACCACGCCTATTCGTATCTACCCCGAAGAAGCGACCGTTACTGATCGGGTATATCATTGGTTGATGAACACAACCATACGCGCCTCTATCCCCCTCCGATGCTGTATTGCAAAGGGGGAATCACAAATTGTATTACGCTCCTGTTTTGAACAAATTGGCGGTTATAACGAGCAACTTGTGGCGGGAGAAGATTGTAATTTGTTCTTTCGCCTACAAAAAGAAGGCAAAGTTGCCTATTTATCAGATCTTGAAGTACACCACTCGCCACGTCGTTTCCGTCAATATGGATATTGGAAAGTGAGCTACCAGTATTTTATGGAAGGTGTATCTCGTTTGTTTGCACGAAAATCCTTTGCCAAAGAATGGAAGGTGGTGCGCTAGTTACTGTGTAAAATAAGTATTTTATATTTTAAGGATGTGGCCGACCCAGAATGGGTCAAATGTTTATAGAGCAATGTGGCTGTATGGCATTCGACCCCGACAGGGTCGCACGCGTATTGAAACCGCGATTTTGCTAATAAACATTTGACCCATTCTGGGTCGTTCAACTGCTACAAGTATGCTAAAAGCAGGGGCTTGAAATTTTAAAAAAATTAATTCACAGTGTACCGCTTTTCTAAACTATTGATTTTCAATTAAAAACCAAACCAAACAATTATCCTTTCACCATTGTGTGTTACCCTTTTTTATTTCCCCTAATAAAAAAAATTAAAAAATATTAATCTGCTATAGTTTGAATTGTAAAAACGATTACATTTGAGCCTCCGTTTTTTAATCAAAAATCACGGAACCTTATTTCCGGCAGCACTCTATACCGCTGCCGTTATATTTCAAACTAACGACTAACAGATTCATCATCTATGCAGCCAACCAATATTGAGGATCCAGAATACTTCCACAAAGTAGTGGATTGCCAATACGCATGCCCTGCCCATACGCCTGTACCGGAATATATCCGACTCATTGCAGCCGGACGCTATACGGAGGCTTATATGGTCAATTGGGAATCTAATGTGTTTCCCGGTGTTTTGGGGCGTACCTGCGACCGCCCCTGCGAACCTGCCTGCAGGCGCGTACGCGTGGAAGAAGCACCCGTAGCCATTTGTAGATTGAAACGTACGGCCGCCGATTATAAAGGCGAAGTACAGGATCTAATGCCTACCGCTCCCGCTATTAAAAATGGCAAAAAGATCGCTTTGATCGGCGCAGGTCCTGCTTCTTTAACCGTAGCACGGGACTTGGCACCTTTAGGTTACGAAATTGACCTGTACGATAACCTGAGCAAAGGCGGCGGTATGATGCGCAGCCAAATTCCGTCGTTCCGCTTGCCCGAATCGGTGCTGGATGAAGAAGTAGGCTATATCCTTAATATGGGTATTCAAACGCATTTCAACCACTATGTCTCTAGTATGCGCGACTTGATGACAAAAGGCTATGATGCTATTTTTGTGGGTACTGGCGCACCAAGAGGACGCGATCTGCCCGATCTGCCGGGGCGCAAAGAAGGTGCAGACAATATCCATATCGGTATCGAATGGCTGGCAAGTGTGGCTTTTGAGCATACATCCAAAATTGGTAAAAAAGTGATTGTCCTCGGTGGTGGAAATACCGCAATGGACTGCTGCCGTACTTCCCGCCGCTTGGGTGGCGATGAGGTGAAAGTAATTGTGCGCAGCCCGTTCTCCGAGATGAAAGCCTCTCCTTGGGAAATTGAAGACGCGCAACACGAAGATATTCCATTTATGAATAACCACGTGCCGCTGAGTTTTGAAATCAAAGATGGCCGTTTGGTTGGTATGACTTTTGAAAAAGTACACCCTGTTTTCGATGCCAATGGCAAACGAAGCATGCAGCCCACCGGAGAGCCGCACGTATTTGTGGAAGCCGATGATGTTATTATTGCTGTAGGCCAAGAAAATGTATTCCCTTGGATCGAACGCGACCTCGGACTGGAATTTGATAAATGGAATATTCCCGTAGTGGATAAAGTGACTTTTGCTTCCACATTGCCCAATGTGTTTTTTGGCGGCGATGCGGCTTTTGGCCCTAAAAATGTCATTACTGCGGTAGCACACGGCCACCAGGCGGCTATTTCCATTGATCTATATTGCCAAGGCGAAGATCCGCTGCAGCGGCCAGCACCATTTACCAATCTTATTTCCCAAAAAATGGGCATCCACGAATGGATGTACGATAGCGGCGTTGCTGCCGATCATCGCTTTGCTGTGCCACATGCCGAAAAACGCAAATCCTTGGCCGATCGTAAAGTAGAAGTAGAACTCGGCTTTGATGAACAATTGGCTTTCAAAGAAGCACAACGTTGTCTGAATTGCGATGTGCAAACGGTATTCAATACCAGCCGCTGTATCGAATGCGATGCTTGTATGGATATTTGCCCTACTTCGTGTATCACCTTTACCGAAAATGGCGAAGAAGAAGACCTCCGTACAAGGCTCATGGCACCAGCAAACGTGCTGAGTCAAGACTTATACGTGTCCAGTAACCTAAAAACAGGCCGCGTCATGATTAAGGACGAAAATGTATGCCTCCATTGCGGGTTATGCGCCGAAAGGTGTCCAACCGCCGCTTGGGATATGCAAAAATACTTGTACAATACGGCAAAATCTTGTTCTTCTCATTTTTAAAATGCGCTTGCTAACTCATACAATATGCATCAATTGAGTGCTTTAAATGACTTTGTAGTCCGATTTGCCAATGTGAATGGCACTGGTTCGGCTTCTGCGAATTTAGTTTTTACCAAGTCTATTTTCCGCATGGGGATTCCCGTTTCCCCTAAAAATATATTCCCGTCCAATATCCAGGGCTTGCCCACTTGGTACGAGGTGCGCATCAGCGAAAAAGGGTATCTTGGTCGCCGTGCAGGTATCGATATTATGGTTTGTCTCAACCCACAGTCGATGCAAAAAGACGTGGCAAGCGTAAAACCCAACGGCTATTTTATCTACGACAGCACCAAAATACTACATCAGGTATTTGTCCGCGAGGATATTCATTATATCGGTATCCCGATGATGGAAATGTGTCTGGAGCATTTTACCGATCCGAGGCAACGACAGTTGTTGAAAAATACCATTTATGTAGGCGCGCTTACTGCCCTGCTGGATATGGAGGTAGAAACAGTAAAAGCCGTTATTTCTGAACAATTCAACGGCAAAGAAAGAATTATCCAACCCAATTTCAAAGCCTTGGAAATGGGTATCCAATATGTAAAAGACCATTATCAATACCCGCTTGGGCTTCGGCTCGAACGCCGCGATAAAGTAGGCGATGCTATTTTGATGGATGGTAATGCTGCCTGCGGATTGGGTGCGGTATATGCGGGCGCAACAGTGGCTGCATGGTATCCTATTACGCCATCTACTTCATTGGTCAATTCTTATGAGGAGTATGCGGAACAATTGCGGATTGATCCGGTGACGGGTAAAAAGAAATTTGCCGTGGTGCAAATGGAAGATGAACTGGCAGCGATTGGGGTTGTCATTGGTGCATCTTGGAATGGAGCGCGGGCATTTACTGCGACGAGCGGCCCGGGGGTTTCGCTGATGAATGAGTTTTTGGGATTGGCTTATTTTGCCGAAATACCTACCGTATTGGTCGATGTGCAGCGCGGCGGCCCTTCCACGGGTATGCCCACGCGTACCCAACAATCGGATATTCTGTTGGCGGCTTATGCTTCTCATGGCGATACCAAACACGTATTATTGTTCCCCTCTGACCCCAAAGAGTGCTTTGATATGATGTCGGATGCTTTTGATTTGGCCGAACGCCTGCAAACACCCGTTATCGTAATGACCGACCTTGATTTGGGGATGAACGAAAATATGTCGCCACCGCTGGAATGGGACGATACCCGCACCTACGATCGCGGCAAGGTACTTGATGCCGAGGGCTTGGAAAGTGCCGCAAAATGGGGCCGTTACCTCGATGTGGATGGCGATGGTATTTGTTACCGAACATTGCCGGGGACGCACCCCGAAAAAGGTGCGTATTTCACCCGTGGTACTTCGCGCGATGAGTATGCCAAATACACCGAAGAAGGTGATGTATATGTTCGGAATATGCAGCGTTTGCAACGGAAATGGGAAACGACTAAAACCGTTGTACCTAAACCTGAACTGTTTCAGTCCACCAATAAGAGCAAAAAAGGGCTGCTATTTTTTGGTACTTCGGCGCATTCTACGCGGGAAGCACTGGATATTTTGGCCGAAAAAGGCGAAGTGTATGATGCTTTGCGCTTGCGTTCGTTTCCGTTTTCGCCCGAAGTGGAGGCTTTTGTGGCCGAGCACGATGTGGTATATGTCATTGAGCAAAACCGCGATGCACAATTGCGGACCTTAATGATGGCCGAAATGGGCGCATCTCCCGATAAACTAAAATCTATTTTAAACTACGATGGCGCGCCGATCACCGCAGCCACGATTTGTGAACAAATTATTTAAGTAAAACTGATTTGTTCGATTCAAACAGATCATCCAATCAAATTTAATACCACCTAACGATATGAGTTTTGTAAGACCCATTTTTACGCATCCCGATCTGCCCAAAAACGCAGTTGGCTTTACGATTAAAGATTATGAAGGCGCACTTTCTACGCTTTGTGCAGGCTGCGGACATGATTCGGTGAGTGCTGCTATTATTCAATCTTGTTTTGAATTGGCCGTAGAACCACACCGCGTGGCCAAACTATCAGGTATCGGTTGTTCGTCTAAAACACCGACCTATTTTCTGAGCAATGCGCACGGATTCAATTCGGTGCATGGGCGTATGCCCTCGGTGGCAACAGGAGCCAATTTGGCGAATAAAGAACTGATGTACCTCGGTGTTTCGGGCGATGGTGATTCCGCTTCTATTGGAATGGGGCAATTTGTGCATGCTATCCGCCGCAACCTGAACATTACCTATATCATTATGAACAATGGCTGTTATGGTCTGACCAAAGGCCAAGATTCAGCCACCGCCGACCGAGGTTCCAAAGGCAAATCGGGGGAAGAAAACCCTTATGGCCCTATTGATATGGCAGGTTTGGCATTGGAATTGGGTGCTACTTTTGTAGCGCGTAGTTTTTCGGGCGATAAAACGCAATTGATACCATTGATCAAAGCGGCTATGTCGCACCCGGGTTTTGCGTTTATTGATGTGATTTCGCCTTGCGTTACGTTCAATAACAACGTGGGCAGCACCAAATCCTACGATTACACCCGCGAGCATGTACAAGCCACTGCGCAAGTAGATTTTGTGCCGTATATGAAGGAAATTACCACGCAATACGACGAGGGCCACACAAAATCGGTTCGTTTGCACGATGGTTCGTATATTCAACTCCACAAATTGGCCAAAGACTGGGATCCAGAAGACCGCCAAGCGGCGATGCTGCGGATTTACCAAGGCAAAGTAAATAACGAAGTACTTACAGGGCTGCTCTATATTAAACAAGCAGCACCCGAATTGCACGAAATACTGGAAACGGTGGATATGCCACTGAATACACTGAAGGAGGCGGATTTGTGTCCGGGTTCAAAGGCATTGGCGGATATTAATGCGGGGTTGAGGTAAAGGGGGCTAGAGGGCGTACGCTAAATAGTAATAAAGTAATAGAAATCCACTGCGCTATTGTTGTGTAATGGATTTTTTGCTACTTCTAAATCTGTTGAACTCTAAAACAGTAACACATGAATTTGCTACAAAAAACAGCATTTACTTCAATTACTGCGGGCATCTTTGGAATGATATTTTGTTTGCCATTTCTGTTCTCGTCAAATATTGCAGATTTGGTTGGTGCTGGATTTCCATTTGTAGGCGGAGCAATTTTAGCCGTTGGAGGACTCGTAACCCTTTCTAATTTAACAAGGGGGCAAACAATAGAATATGTTTAAGAAAAGATACTCAGAAAAGAGGAAGGGTTGATAAAAATGGGGAAGTATTTATGCTGAGCATGCCGCAGCATAGGCAGAAAAGCCAAAGTTCAAAATGATAATTAATTGTGTCCAATTTACTTAAAAGCCCCTATTTGCGTAAACAAAATACCATGCCCCGATTTTGTCATACACTCAAAAGATTTTACGCTGTTTCCCACCGAAATTTTAAAGTTGACTCAAAGGTAGATCAGTACTCAAAAAATGGTAAAAAATAATGACTAAAACTAAAATATTGCTCTTAGTCGCATTTTGTGCCTGTACTAATCCTGAAAATAGGAAATTAAAATCAATTTATGGATATTGGATTTCTCCTAAATATTCAAATATTGCGTTGAGCATAGATGAGTCTGTGATTGAAGAAATTTATCCTCTTGAGTCTCAAAAATTGCTTTGGAATTATCGACTTTTTAATGACACATTGTTGTTATTTAACAAGATGGGAGATAGTTCTTTTCATCGACTTGAATTTAATGGAAAGGATTCCCTTCGGTTGCGTCCTCTAACTGTTCAGGTTGATATTAGCGTAATTGACAATTTTGATTTGATAAGAAGTTCGGAGTTGAAATGAATAGAGTGCGTGATACAATCGGGACACGATATTTTATTGCCACATCCAATTAACTAATTTTACGAAGCAGATCCTCACCATAAATACCTACACTTGTAAGAAGTCTAACTCTAAAATTATATCTTTGTGCCACTTTTAGAAACAGTACTTAAATAAACAGACAATTAAACAAACATGGCTCGTTTTTTACTACTTATTAATCTACTTTTTCCGGTATTAATATTGGCTCAATCCAATAAAACGCCCATGCTTTGGACGCCTAAATCATCGGCAGTGGTAAGTCAACAAGCGGGCGAGCGGCGCATTCATCCGCAATCCTACCAAACCTTTGCATTGGATTTAAGTCATCTGCGCAGCCGATTAGCAGCAGCCCCGATGGAACGTACTCCGGCTGCCAAAAATCAAGCGCCAGTGGTGGATATTCCTTTGCCAAATGGCGAAACAATCCGTTTCAACGTATGGGAGTCGCCCATTATGGAAAAGGGACTGGCGGATCGTTACCCCGAAATCCGTACCTACGCAGGGCGTGCGCTCGACAACAAATCCATAACAATTCGTTTCGATCTTACACCGCAGGGCTTTCACGCCATGCTATTTACGCAGCAGTATGGCACAGTGTTTATTGATCCCTTGTACCATGGACAGGATCAGTTGTACCAGGTTTATGCAAAAAAGGATTTTGTTCCGCAAGCAAACGACCTGTTTTCTTGTGCTTTTCAAGATAAACACGAAAGCGATTTGATACACAGCAATACGCAAAGTGCTAGGCTTTTTGGCGATTGCAACCTACATACGTACCGCTTGGCCCTCTCTTGTAATGGCGAGTATGCGCAGTTTCATGGAGGTACAGTTCCGTTGGTATTGGGTGCTATGGTCACTTCGATGAATAGAATCAATGGTGTTTATGAAAATGATTTTGCTGTTCGGATGAACCTGATCGCCAATAACGATACCCTTATTTTTTTAGATGCTCAAACAGATCCGTTTTCCGATGATGCTGGTTTGTTAGGGGGGGAAAATCAGGCTGTTACTGACGATTTAATTGGCGATGATGGCTACGATGTAGGACATATTTTTGGTATAGGCGGCGGCGGTTATGCTTATTATGCAGCCGTTTGCAGCTCCGGTGGCAAAGCCTTTGGCTATACAGGTCTCGGCTCGCCAGTGGGTGACCCTTTTGATATTGATTATGTTGCCCACGAGTTTGGTCACCAATTTTCAGGCAGCCATCCCCACCATGGCTGTGGCAATAATTCCTCCCCGTCTCCTACCTTGGTGGAACCGGGTAGTGGATCGACCATCATGGCGTACGCAGGTATTTGCCCCGACAATGTACAATCCAACTCCGATGCCTATTTTCATGGATACAATTTGGCAGAGATGTCCAATTTTGTTATTTTTGAAGGCGGACAAACCTGCGGCGAGCATACACCCCTCGACAATGCGCCGCCAGTAGTGACCAATAGCGGCCAATCTTTTGTAATTCCCAGAAATACGCCCTTTTCCCTAACAGCAACGGCCAGCGACCCCGATGGAGACCCTATTACTTATTGTTGGGAGCAATTTGATACGGAATTGAGTACACAACCACCGTTGCCCACCAATACAGGAGGGCCGCTTTTCAGGACGTTCACACCATCGTTAAGTCCAACGCGTTATTTCCCCTCCTTGTCTGCTTTGGCCAATGGCGGGCCTTTTGCTTGGGAAGTATTACCTACGGTTGCTCGCGATATGAATTTTCGGGTTTCGGTACGCGATAACGCGATCGGCGGAAGTTGCTCCGACCAAGGAGACAATGTGAAGATTAGCGTAGATGCCACATCTGGTCCATTTGTGGTAACCAACCCCAACGCATTAGGTATTATTTGGCTGGCGGGCGGGCAGGAAATGGTATATTGGAATACCGCCAATACGCAATTTGCTCCAGTTAACTGTACGGCGGTGGATATTTTGCTTTCTACCGATGGAGGGCTTTCTTATCCTACTGTATTGGCAACGAATGTGCCCAATTATGGTTTTTACCCAGTGGACGTGCCTAATATCTCCACGACTACGGCTAGGGTGATGGTGGTGGCCAACGGCAATATTTTCTTTGATGTCTCCAATAATAATTTCCGCATCAATACAGTACCGTCTGGATTTTTGCTGGTTACCACACCTAAAGCACTTGCTTCTTGTGGATCGGATGCATTGAATGTGAACGTGAAAGTAGATTCAATCGGCGGATTTACAGGATTGGTAGGATTGGAAGTATCGGGCTTACCTCAAGGTGTTGTTGCTGCTTTTGACCAAAATACCGTTGCTGCCGGAGAACAGGCGGTACTTACATTGAGCGGTTTGAATACTGCCACACCCGGACTTTATAATATCGTACTGAAAGGCACTGGAAACGGCGGTAGTCAGGAGGTTAATTTTGTACTTAATATAGCCCCGATCCTACCCATCGCTCCTGTACTTTTGGCAGCACCTGTCAACAACGCTGTTAATACACCCATACTCCCTTTACTGGCTTGGAATATGATCCCCAATGCCAATACTTATACCGTTCAATTGGCCGACAATCCGAGTTTTGCACCCGTACTATTTCAACAACAGGGCATCGTTACCAACCAATACAAAGTCACCGATATTTTGCCCATAGCGACTAAGTTGTATTGGCGCGTTAAGGCCAGTAATACCTGTGGTGAAGGTGCATTTAGCACGGCATTTCAATTTACGACGAGTAGTGTAATTTGTACAACTTTAGTCAGTACGGGTTTGCCTTTGGTATTACAGCCTTTAGTAGAACCAGATACCATATTGGCTAAAGTTTACCTGCCTATATCGAGTATTGTGACAGATGTAAATATTCCGTTGCTCAAAGGTGACCATGATTATATGAGGGATCTACGTTTTGCGCTGATCAGCCCATCCGGAACGCTTTCGGAAGTGGGCGGGCCCATTTGCGAAGGAGAGCAAGATTTTCATTTTGGTTTCGACGACCAAGCAACAGCACCACACAATACCATACCATGCCCACCAACTGATGGCGGATTGTATCAGCCTCGTGCGCCCCTGTCAGTCTTTAATGGCGAAAATACCTTTGGTGAATGGGGCATGCTAATTACGGATGTCCAACAGCCCGATGGCGGGGCATTGACCAACTGGTCGCTGGAAGTTTGCTACGTAATTCCACCTAATTCGGGTTGTCAACTTGGTGTTTCGCCTATTTTTGCGTTTAACGGTAATTGCAGCCCCAATGCCTGTATCACTGATCTTACACTGGATATAACAGGCGCAACTGGCCAAACGGCTTACCTGTGGAACGATGGCTCGCGCGATGCTGCCCGATTTGGGCTTTGTGCCGGTAACTATACCGTAACCATAGTGGATGCAGCCAGTTGTGAGGTAACCAAAACATTTTTTGTACCATCCTACAATGTACTCACTGTTGCGGCCATAAGCACACCAGCCCAAGGCAGTAATAATGGTACAGCTACTGCTGTGGCTTCGGGTGGAATCCCACCATTTACCTATTCTTGGAGTACAGGCAGCAATATAGTTACCATTCAACAATTAGCGGCCGGTACTTATACGGTGACAGCCACCGATTTCAATGGATGCACTGCGACAACGGAGGTCGTGGTAAATTTGGTTTCTGGTTTGACGGAAATACCGGGTTTAAATACCTTCCGCCTAATGCCCAACCCCACTGATGGCCGTTTTTTGGTACAACTTGCTTTTGCACAAGACGAAGACGTTATGGTGGAATTATATGCGGTTAACGGTCAACGTTTGCAAAGAGCGGTGCATCGTGGACAACAAATTGAAGTGCCTTTTGATTTAACGAACCAAAGCGCTGGTGTATTTTTTATATTGGTGCGCACCGCGGAGGGTAGTGTTTCCCAACCGGTTGTTCTTCGGAATTAAGGACGTACCCAATATTTTGGTAAAAAAATCGTTTTTTGCCCACGTTTAAATTCATCTATCTATCATGCGTCAATTTTATTTTCCATCTATTTTCACTTTTGCTTTATTGTTTTGCGCACAATGGATAGGTGCACAAGATATTAATCAATTGCTTGACAACCTAACCATGGAGCAAAAACTGAAAACACTGGAATATATCCGCAGTGCCGGAACAGATATTGACCAGCAGATTATGTGCAGTTTTGAGCAATTGAACAGGCAAAAAAAAGCGCAAACCATTAAGTATTTGATTGCGATACAGCCTAATAGCGATGGGCGGCCTATGCGCACAGGCGTAATTTGTAGCCGTGACACTTTGAATTTTGGAATGCTGGAAGAAGGTCTGTCGTATATTGATTCCGTGGAAATTACGAATATTGGCGATGTGCCTTATTCGATTACGAGTTACCAAACAGCCTGCGATTGTGCTGTGCTCAAAATGCCCGATCAACCTGTGTTGCCCGGCGAAAAAGCGATGATTCGTATCGAATTTAATAGTTTTGCAAAACGTGGAAAAGTAAATACAGGCATTGTACTGCAAGATAATTCCTTGCCCAATGCCCGAACTATTATTTATGTAAAGGGGGAAGTAACTGCGCAAAAAAAAGCAAAGAAGCGCGCCTGGGAGGATTAGCCCGATGAACAAGTCTATTAGACTTATTGCGGCAGGAGACTGTCCGGTCAAAAATTGATCTTTTTTGACTGCTTTTCGGCTATTTTGTAGTCCGTAACGCTGCTACGAACTACAAAATAAGCCTCAATCAGCCAAAAAATCTCTATTTTTATGCCTCGAACGCTCCTCCCGCAACAAGTCTATCCGTTTTAGTGTTTAAACCGCTATCATGTTAGGATTCAAATTTAGTGAATATACTCCGAGCGAAGGAGGAACGCCATTTGATCGGCTGTTCAAACTTTTCCAAGAAATTATGCTCTATACCTCGGGCAATGTGGGGGAGGCGTTATCGTGGCTCAACGAGTTGGACCGCCAATACAAACTCACCACAGACGAGTATGGCATGGGCGATTTTCTACGCGATTTACAGGAAAAAGGCTATATCAACAACGATCAAAACACAGAAGGCGGTTTTAATCCGACGCGCAAAATGGAGATCAGCCTGCGCCAAAAAAGCCTTGATGATATTTTTGGCGACCTCAAACGCGCCAAAAGCGGCCACCATAAAACGGGTTTTGTCGGTCGCGGCGACGAGCATACTTCCGAGATAAAACCTTATGAATTTGGTGATCCATTGGAGCAAATGGCCGTTACCGATTCGCTCCGCAATGCTTATATCAACAACGGCATCGACGATTTCAAACTGACACAGGAGGATTTGGAAGTCCATGAGACTTTTTTCCAAAGCCAAATGTCGTCGGTATTGATGATTGATATTTCCCATTCCATGATCTTGTACGGCGAAGATCGTATCACACCTGCTAAAAAAGTAGCATTGGCGTTAGCGGAGTTTATTCAAACGCGTTTCCCCAAGGATACCCTTGATATTTTGGTTTTTGGCAATGATGCTTGGCCCATCGAACTCAAAGATGTGCCTTACCTGCAAGTCGGCCCTTACCATACCAATACAGTGGCGGGTTTGGAACTCGCATTGGATATCCTAAAACGCCGCCGCAACCCCAACAAACAGATCTTTATGATTACCGATGGCAAACCTACTTGTCTCAAAATTGGTAAAAATTATTACAAAAACTCTTTTGGCCTCGACCGAAAGATCGTGAACCGCTGCCTAAGCCTCGCCATGCGTTGCAAAAAAATGGATGTGCCTATTACTACATTTATGATTGCGCAAGACCCTTATTTGGTGCAATTTGTGGAAGCATTTACAGCAACGAATAATGGTAAAGCGTTCTATTCTTCGTTGGAAGGCTTGGGATCGTTTGTGTTGGAAAGTTATAAAAAACGGAAGCGGAAATAGGGCTTTGAACTGGTCAATTTTGGCCAATAGCATCTATTAGATATTACAGACAATTAGTTTATTATATGATTCTTCCTTACTAAAAAGGTTGTGTAAGGCTAATTTTTGGGCGTTACACAACCTTTTTTTTCTACCGCAAAAGTACACAAAAGCGTAGTGTAGTGTTTTTTATCGTCCGATTGTGTGCTTATCGCTTGCCTTTGGCGCGATTTCAAATTATGTACTTGATTAGTGCTTTAGTCGTTGGTTAGCCATAAAAAAAGGGTTGCATAACGCCCAAAATACGCGTTACACAACCCTTTAAAAAATTAATTCAAAAATATTGTTATGCTCTGACTACTACCAATGTCTTAGTCACCATTCCATCATCCGTTTTTAAACAAA
>JBEAVK010000148.1:0-9790 GCA_041160955.1 Bacteroidota bacterium | reverse complement strand
AACCAGCAACCCCCAAAAAATCAACCCACAAATATATGAAAATAAATTCAACACCCACAAGCATTCAAGAAATTTTTTTATACAATACTGCAATATAACCCACAAAAAAAAATCCCGAACTTTTCTTCAACCGCTAGGGTCAATCAGAAAAGTCCGGGACTTTATTAAGTTATAGGCTAACAGCGCATTACATCATGCCGCCCATGCCGCCCATATCGTGGCCATGACCACCGCCCATTGCAGATTTCTTCTCTGGTTTGTCATTGATCACACATTCTGTGGTCAATACCAACGCTGCGATAGAAGCCGCATTTTCCAAGGCAACACGTGTTACTTTGGCTGGATCGATGATACCTGCTTTTTTCAAATCTTCGTATTCGTCGGTACGTGCATTATAACCATACGCACCTTTACCTTCCAATACTTTGTGGAATACAAGAGAACCATCCACGCCAGCATTTTCAGCAATCGTACGGATAGGAGATTCCAACGCTTTACGCACGATAGCGATACCGCTCGTTTCGTCTTCGTTCAAACCCTTCATCTTATCCAAACTGTGGATTGCACGAACAAGCGCTACACCACCACCAGCAACGATACCTTCTTCGATAGCAGCGCGGGTTGCGTGTAATGCGTCGTCAACGCGGTCTTTCTTTTCTTTCATTTCCACTTCGGTCGTAGCGCCTACATAAAGCACCGCCACACCACCTGCCAATTTGGCAAGGCGCTCTTGAAGTTTCTCGCGATCGTAATCGCTTGTTGTTGCATCAATTTGTTGCTTGATTTGGCCTGTGCGTGCTTTGATCGTCTCCGCGTCGCCTTTGCCACCTACTACGATGGTATTATCTTTGTCGATCGTAATACGCTCGCAAGAACCGAGGTGCTCCAAACCAGCATTTTCCAATTTGTAACCTTGCTCTTCGCTGATGACAACACCACCTGTAAGGATAGCGATATCTTCCAACATGGCTTTGCGACGGTCGCCGAAACCAGGTGCTTTTACCGCCACTACTTTCAAACCAGCGCGCAAGCGGTTGACTACCAATACACCAAGTGCTTGGCTGTCCACATCTTCAGCGATAATCAACAATGGACGACCAGTTTGGAGTGATTTCTCCAATACCGGGATCAATTCCTGCATATTGCTGATTTTCTTATCCGTAATTAAGATATACGGGTTTTCATAGTCCACCAACATCTTTTCAGCATCGGTGATGAAATACGGGCTAAGGTAACCGCGGTCGAACTGCATACCGATGACTTCATCCATATAGGTATCTGTACCTTTTGCCTCTTCTACTGTGATAACGCCGTCTTTAGAAACGCGTTTCATAGCATCAGCAATCAAAGAACCGATAGAATCGTCGTTATTAGCAGAAATAGCAGCAACTTGTTTGATTTTGTCGAAATCGTCGCCGATTTGCTCGCTTTGCTCTTTCAAGTCAGCAACAATTACCTTAACAGCTTTGTCGATACCGCGCTTCAAATCCATAGGATTTGCGCCAGCAGCAACGCTTTTCAAACCAGCAGTAACGATGGCTTGCGCAAGGATAGTGGCAGTAGTGGTACCGTCACCGGCAGCATCAGCAGTTTTGCTGGCTACTTCTTTCACCATTTGCGCACCCATGTTAGCGATGGGGTCTTCCAATTCAATTTCTTTGGCAACACTCACACCGTCTTTAGTAACAGTAGGTGCACCGAATGATTTTTGGATAACAACATTACGACCTTTTGGGCCGAGGGTAACTTTTACCGCATTTGCGAGTTCGTCGATGCCCTGCTTGAGTTTTTCGCGGGCATCTGTATTGAATGTGATTTGCTTTGCAGACATATTTAATAATGTTTTGAAAATTGGTTAAATTTAGAAAAAAGAGCCAAAGCCCAGACTTAACTAAAAAGCCAAAAAATCAATTATTTTAAGTGGTTAAAGACTATAAAAGTGGAATAATTGACTAGAATTCCAATATTCTATATTAAAGAATGACCAGAATTTCGTCTTCGCGCATGATCAGGTAGTCCTGACCTTCAAAACTAATTTCTTGACCAGAATATTTACCGTACAATACGATATCTCCGGCAGTTACTGTCATAAGATTACCGTCTTTACCGGGACCAACGGCGATTACCTCGCCACGTTGTGGTTTTTCTTTGGCTGTGTCGGGAATAATGATGCCGCCTTTGGTTTTCTCCTCCGCTGGCGCAGGCTTAATGATTACACGATCCGCTATAGGTTTCATACGTGTTAAAACAATTTTGTTTTGTTAATATGCTAAAATGATAAAGTATTCCGAATATGATTCGGATACTAAGGCATATCAGACTTCGTGCCAATGTAGGAATACTGCCATTTTTACAGGAAATGGCAGGGAAACATGTCAGGTTAGGTGACAGGAACGGCGGTTTATGGGATTTGGTAGTGGATATTTGATTTTTCGATCTTATCTATATGGCCGAGTGGCTGGGTTTGGGGCAATAGATTTGTGATTACTTTTTTTAAAGCGTACACTTTTTCATTATAAAAAAGTCTCGCCCACCTGTAAATCTTGGATTTGCTTCCAAAAGCGGCAGCGCCACGTAATATTTGTAGATTTCGGCGTGTTGAAGGTGCAGCGCACCGAAATATTAAAATTAATATCACGGTGCGCTGTACCTGAAATTTTTATAAAATTTATTTCAAATTATTAGAGTGCGTGACAAAATCGGGGCATGATATTTTATTTATGCAAACAATGGATCTCAACTAAATTGTCGGGGTGACAGAAAAAGTCGCCCCGACAATAGCCCAAATTCAGTACTCCCACAAACATGAAGGTCTCAATAATGTCAAAACTTAGGCGCAAATATTCAACGATCTCCAAGTGAGCACTTATCGAATATTAGGATATTGTCGGGGCGACTTTTTCAGTCACCCCGACAATTATGCACTGATCTACCTTTGAGCAATTTTTGAAATTTCGTTGATATACAGCGTAAAATCTTCTGAGTGCGTAACCAAATCGGAGTAAATAATTGAAATCGGGGCAACTATCCCCAAATTGACCCTTAATCTAGCGTAAATAAAATACCATACCCCCATTTTGTCACGCACTCAAATACTGAAATCTCCATCCTTAAAACAGGCTAGACTAATTTTTCTATCAGGTGGATTAAGCCCTCAATTGCCTCTTCAACAACAAATTTTTCGACACTAAAAGGCGTGCCGTCGAAATATCGGCCATTAGTACCTTCGCCGTCGGGAGATCCGTGGTCAGAATCGATAGAATCGCGCCATTTATCAGCGTGGTTTTGCCATTCCTCGGTATTTACAAGTGAAGGCGGATCGAACCACAGGTTCCAACACAACACATTGCCTTTCTGCAACATATTACCAGACGTGAGGTTAAACAACCTCAACACCTCTGTATTAAATATATCTACGTTTTTATCTCCGGTCGGTACAATACCACCTATTTCTACTTCTATATTGCCTATTGCCCATGCTTCTGGGTGTTTGGCGAAGTCAGGGCTTTCAAACAAATCAGATTCGCCTTTACGAACAGGGAAAATAGGCTGATTGAAATCGCCTGGGTGGTGCGTACTCACCCTTATGGCGTTTGCTTTGGTGGACGGAAAAGGCTGCTTGGTTAATTTGGCAAACAAGTCTAGTAAAACCGCTCCTTTTGAACTTTGATGCGCGCTTTTACTAAACCAAATTTTACCCTCAACGGTCATATCGGCGGCGAGTTCCCTAGTGGTTTCGTCCACCCAACCCCGCTGTCCGGTCACAGTAACTTCCACATTCATATAACCGATGTCGTGGATATACACACCTTGTTGTGGGCAGATGATCGAGTATATTCGGCCTTCATCGGTATAGCCTATCCTGGAAATATCGGGGGCGAACATTTGAAAACACCTTTTGGTATCAACTTCATCTTTGAGTGTTTCCCAACTAAATTCTGGCCAATTCACGCTTTGTTGGCGTTGGAGTAAACCGATATTGTCCATATTTCCCTTCATTTCCAACGAAGTAAGGTTGGGATCTTGGGGCGTATGCTCGGGTGATTCGTAAGAAAATGCGGGGTTTGATTCGGCGAATCCGCCTACCCATCCGTCTGGGATGTCGGTGAACTGGTTGGTTGTCATAAAATTACTTTCGTTTTAATGCTCGAATTGCGATCTACTCAGCCCGTCGTGGGTTTTGTAGGTCGTGCATGGCATTTCCCAATTTATAAGGATGCTGCACTGGTGCAATTCACACTGCCAATAGCGGCATTGGGGCAAAGATCATATTTTCCTAAATAAATTCCCATATTTATTTATGTTAAAATAATAAAAATTAATTTGGGTATTTTCTCAAAGGAAGGGGGACATATCACCTCAAGGCAATAGTACCTCTCCTTCGCGCAAATCGCTCGAAACACCGAATGAAAAGTAAAACTTCCCGAAGTACATAAAATAACTCAGTACGGAAATAATAGTAAAAAAAATCATTACAAAATTACCTATTGCTCCCCCAACAGTGAATCCTATTTCGTACGTATTGGCGAGCGTGAGTACAACCACAGCATACCATATCACCTCTTTTTGTCGGTCTGTAATGGCCAAAAACGGAAGTACAAACAAAAAATACCAAGCGTGCATCACAGGTGAATACAGTATAAAAACAAGGAGCATAATCCGGCAAAAGCCATAAAATAATTGGTGGAGATTTTTGGCATAAATAAGGAAAAAGGACAGTCTAGCAGCAATGAGCAACGCAAGTACCTGAAACACTGGTTTTAGTTGGTGTCCCCAATAAATCTTATCTTGCAAAAACGGATCTACTGTGCCATATTTTGCACCTGATTGTGGCAAAAAATAAGCAAGCATATACGAAATCAACTCCACGATAGATTTAACAGGCTCTTTATTTTCATGGTAGGCCATCGGAATAAGAATGGTATCTAACCCTTGCCATATTGGCCAATACGCCACACAAAACACCACAATACTATACAATCCCGATAGTGCAAGATGCTGCATTTTTAATATTTTTTGCTTGTAGGCGTAGATCGCATAAATCAATACCAATCCCCAAAAAAGTGGAAACAACATACTCTTTGTTGCGCCCATTAGCCCTATCGAAATCCCCACTATCCACATTCTATTTTGCGCAATACCGTATATAAAAGCACATACAAATACACAAGACAGCAGATCTATGTGCATTTGGCCCAAACCTTGTATAAAAAAAATAGGGTTAAGGCAAAATATAATTTGTGCGCGCACTTCATTCAATTGCAACGATTTTGCAATGTACTTTACCAAGAAAAAAATACATACCGACCACACGATATCGAATATTTTCATAAACAAAATATCCATAAAAATACTATCACCACCCAGCCAAGCGACCACCTGAAAAACGAACAACGGAACGGGACCATATTGGTTAGGGCAATCCAACCAATGCGGATCCATAAACACATAAAATGGATGCAGCAGATTCGCCGCTGCATCGGTATAGGTCGTGGTGCCTTGGATAGCGAGTTTCCCTTCCAGTAAATAGACGTAAATATCCTTTGATATTTCAGGAGGCATTGTCGCAAAAAGCATTAATCCGACCATAAATAATGGATTCAAATCGGCAGAAGTGCCTCCCTTGATCAGTTGATAATAACCGATAGCCCACAAGGACAAACCCGCCATATAACTTAGTACAAAAGCGAGAGCGGGAAAATGGAAACCAGCGTATCGCGCCCAAAAAGGGACAAGAACAAAGGCAAATCCTAATAAAACTTTTAAAGCTGGTTTCATAAGGGGCAAAGGTATAAAAACGTATGGAAATCCAACTTTGGATAGCACATCCTTTGCCCCGTTTATTTTGCCAAAAACCCGCAACCACCTCTTCCAAGATCGTTGCGGGCTTAACCACAAAACGGTATTATTTCAAATTAATTTTTAAACAACTTTGTTACCTGTGTAGTCGCACCAGCATGAATACGTGCGTAGTACAAACCAGATGGCAATTTAGCAGCATTGAAACGGGTTTCGTAGTTACCAGCGTCTTTCGTTCCATTTTCCAAAGTGGCGATCAGTTTGCCAGATTGGTCAAAAACAGTGATATTCACATCACCAGCCACTTCCAGCGTGTAATTAAACGTTGCCGTTTCTACAAATGGATTTGGATATACCGTCACTTGAATGGGCGTACCAACAGCGTCATTAGACCGCAATTCCGTAGCACCAGCACCTGTTAGGCCAGAGTAATTACCAGCAGGACGGCTTTGCGCAATCATGCCCCCGCATGCACCATCGCCAGCGTGTGGCAAGGCAACATAAGGAAACTTATTACGGAATGGTACATCATTGGCACCTACACCTGTATTATAGGTCAGCACGTCGAGCAATTTTGGGGTAACAGGGCTGCCACCCGGCGTATAATCATCGTACCAAAGGCCAATTGCAGCCAATGCAATACCCGAAACGGCTTGTAATTCGATCAAAGTCACGTCATCTTCCAAGCGGCGACCATTCGGAAAACCATCCATATTAGGGATAAATTGCAAATTGCTATTGGTGTTAAATGGTGCTTGTGTCAAACCACGTACCGCTGCATTTACAATACCTAATGTACTAAAATCGGGGCTATTGCGCGGTGTTACGGGGGTGGCCATATTCAAACGCAACATATCGCCGCCATTTGGCAAAAAGTTATTGATAAATGGCTTACCCGCTGCTAATGGGTTACCACCTTTGCCCGTTGCCAATTGGTACGGACGTACATTAGGCACACCTGTATGGAAAATTGGCCAAAGATCTACCGAACGGGGTTTTCCAGCACCTGGCAACAATAATGTACCAAAAACGGCATCATCCAAGGCGGTTCCTGCTACGGCTGGTGAGCCTTTTAGGGCAAATAAACCATCTTTACCATTACCGAAATCAAAAGCCCCCAATGCATTGCGCTGGATACGCAGTGGTGAAAAAGCAGGTACAGCACCGCCAAACAAAGCATCGTCCATGTACAAACCAAGTTCTGGGTTGTAGAAGAAATTGTCCAATTGTGTATCGGCCAATTCTTGGTAGGGCGTAAGCGAATTCCAATAATCTTTGAAACCCACTGGCACCACTACTTCATTGGTCAATGGCATACCCAAACGGCTCACCTGTACCCACGGGCCAGAATATGACTGTGTACCATTCGTATTCAGCGTACGTACTTGCTGACGGCTAGCACTTGCCCATACTCCAATCACGTGGTTACCATCGAGGATATTTTGAGCAGGAAATGCCGCGCCGCGCTTGAGTAAAAAGTTAATCGGCACCTGAATAGCGATAGTACTTACATTTTTGCAAGCCAAACCATCGCGTGATTGGCCGTTCTGACGTGGCATATCGCCCAAATCAAACACGCCCCCTAAATCCACAAAAAATGGATCATCCGATGGGCCGCAATACACCTGTTCGCCCGTTGCTGCAAATACGATGCTCTTTTTTACCAAACTCTCGTAACTGTTGGCCCCCAAACCTACACCAGTTTTGATACTGCGATCACCGATATTGTTTGGCGGTACTGGCCAGTTGACTAAAATAGGTACAAATGACTGTCCTCCATTGTCCGAGCGGAATAGCGTATAAGTCGTTTTGAGGTTTTGTTTGCCCAAACGAATATTAAAAAACGTAGTGGGATCTTCATTTTTGATCTTAAACTCGAAACGATAGATAATTTCGTCGCCTGGCTTGCTGGCGTTGTTATCAATATGAATTTCGTACCGAATATTTTCGCCAAACGAATAATAATTGGGACCACCCTGCGGCAACTGAATTGGAACATAGGTCGCAATAAGGGTGACAGTATTGGGTTTATCGGGGCTGCGGAACGCATAAACGTCTGCATTATCAGCCAATGGATCGTCCGCGATGAGCGGTGCTTCTCGGTGGCTGGAGGCCATTACTGAACCTGCAAAAAGGCAGCAAATGGCAGTTATAATATTGAATATATTTTTCATTATTTTTGTTAAATTTTATGATTTACCTTGAAAAAAGGTATAAAAATGCCTACTTCTTACACCTAAGATAAAGAGTGCCTACAATACTAGTTGGTTTCAGTACCGCTCCAAGGCGTAGCCAAATATGGAAATGCCGTTTTGAATGGGCGGTCGTTTTTGCTCACACCCGTTTCATACGACAGCACATTGACCAATTGGTTGGTCACTGGTGAACCTCCAGGTATGTAATCATCGTACCAAAGACCGATCGCCGCCAATGCAACACCTGCAACTGCTTGTAATTCAATACGTGTTACATCATCTTCTAATCGGCGACCATTGGGGAAACCATCCATATTGGGTATTAATTCGAGATTGGTATTCGTATTAAATGGTGCTTGGGTAAGACCCGCCACTGCTGCTGCAATAATACCATCAGAACTAAAATTAACATCGTCGCGCTGAGTGACTGGAGTAGCCATGTTTAAGCGCAACATATCTCCGCCATTGGGCAAAAAATTATGGATAAATGGTTTACCTGCTGCCAATGGGTTGCCATTTTTGCCTGTTGCCAATTGGTACGGGCGCAAATTAGGCACACCTGTATGGAATATAGGCCACAGATCCACCGAACGCGCTTTACCTGCACCCGGCAACAATAATGTACCAAAAATAGCATCATCCAAGGCCGTACCTGCCAATGCTGGATTGCCTTTTAGGCCAAATAAGCCATCTTTCCCAAAACCAAAATCAAAAGAACCGAGCGATTTGCGCTGAATCCTCAATTGAGAGAACGCTGGCACAGCACCGCCAAACAATGCATTGTCCATGTACAACGACAATTCAGGATTGAAAAAATTATTATCCAATTGCGTATCGGCCAATTCTTGGTAAGGTGTCAGTGCATTCCAGTAGTCTTTTTGGCCAATTGGCACCACTACTTCATTCGTCAATGGCATACCCAAACGGCTGACTTGAATCCAATTGCCGTTATCGACATAAGCACCACCGACACCTAAAGTACGGGTTGCAGGGCGGCTAGCACTAGCCCATACCCCGATCACATAATTGGGATCTAGGATATTCACCGGCGTTGCTGTAGCACCTACTTTAAGCAATGTAGGAATCGGAATTTGTAAACAGATCGCGTGTACATTGAGTTGGCTCAAACCGTCGCGGGCTTGTGCGCCTTGGCGTGGCATATTACCCAAATCGAACACACCGCCCAAATCCACAAAAAATGGATCATCAGCAGGGCCACAATAGATTTTTTCGCCCGTTGTAGCGTTTACAATGGCTTGTTGGATCAGCGCATCGTAGGTGGTATTGAGTCCTGCGCCACCTTGAATGGAGCGTTCCCCTACAAACGGAGGAGGCACAGGGCCATTGTTATAAATGGTCGTCCAAGTGGTACCGCCGTCCATACTACGCTCACATTTGTACTGCGTTTTTAGGTTTTCTTGTCCGAGACGGATTTTGAAAAACGTGGTAGGGTCTTGGTTGGTGCGCGTAAAAGTAAAGCGGTAAGTCACCTCATCACCTGGTTTGGCGGCATCATTATCCACGTGAATTTCGTAGCGGATATTTTCTCCAAAATTGTGAAAATTGGGGCCACCATGCGGCAATTCGCCTGGAATATAACAGGCAATAATGGTAATGGTATTCGGATTGTCGGGGCTACGGAAAGCATACACATCGGTATTATCCGCAAGTGGGTCATTGGCAATGAGTGGTGCTTCCCTGTGTGAGGAAGCCATCAAACCTACCGAAAAGGCAACACAAAGTGCCGCCAGCGAAGTGAATCGCCGGAATGAATTAAATTTTGGCATGATAAAAAA
>JBEAVK010000399.1:0-21449 GCA_041160955.1 Bacteroidota bacterium | reverse complement strand
GATATTCTTTGTCTTTTATTTTACTACGATTACGTTGTAGAAAATATAATGTAGTAAGCAACAACAACAAGAGTAATGCGCCCATTAATATTAGCCATAGCATATATCCATAGGATTCGGCCGCTTTTGCTTTTAGTGCCTCTACTTCAATCTGGCGATTTTTGCGTTCTTCGAAGCGATGTAGCGTAGTGGTATTAAAATCGATTTGCTCTTTTTCAAATGTAGTATCGCTACGGGTTAATGCCATTTTATAATAAAAAGAGGCACTATCAGCCAGTCCCATCATTTCAAAAGCCTGAGCAAGAAATTTACTGCCGTCCGACTGCAAAAACAAATCAGGATTTAGGCGAAAGACAGATTTAAAAATAGGTAATGCGGCAGTTGCGTTTTTATCAAAAAGTAGCCATTGTGCCTTTTGAAATTGAATATCCCAGTCTAATGCTGCCACAATATCACTATTTTGGCAGGAAGTATTGGCATATTCCGCTTTTTGCAAAAGCGCCCAAGCGTCTTTTTTATGCTTCATATCCATTGTTACTGCAGCCATATTAATATATACCTGAGGGATAAAGCAGATGTTTTTCTCTTCCAAAAAAATTTGTAAAGTCTGCTTATAGTAGTGATAGGCACTATCCAGAAAGTGATTTTCCGGTTTGGAAAAGGTAGCATACCAGTCGCCAAGGTTCAAATAGGCTCCCGCCACCAAAAGAGGATCCAGGCTATTGCGATTTTTGTGTCCTTGAACTGCACTATAAGCATAGCCCAATGCTTTATGCTGATCGTTGAAATGCCCGTAAGCTACAGAGAGATTAAGTTTCAACTCGGAAAGGCGCATCTGGTTTTTATCTGATAGATGCTCATCATCTTTTCCTGTGGCGATAGCTTGTTCCAGCAACCTCTCGGCTAATAAACCAAATTCAATGGCTTCTGTATATTGTTCCTGAATGGAATAGATATTGCACAAATTGATTAATCCACGTGCTACCCGACTAGAATCACCTTGTTGACGAGCCGCACTAATAGATTCCATATATTCGTGAACAGCAGGTGCATATTCCGTTTCATTCACCAATAAATGTCCTTTAATACACAGTCCATCGCTGATGCCACCATAATAATTAATCGCCTTAGCATAAACCAATAAAGTATCCAGCGATTTCCCGATTTCCATGGCATTTTTGCCATTATCGAGCATTTTTACTATATCAAGATACCTTTGATCAATATCAGCAGGGGACTGTGCATAGGTTATACTGCCTGACAATAGCAAAATATGGCATAAAAGAACGTACCGCATTCAATCTAACATTTAGGTGATAGTTTTAAATTGTAGCATATCTAGTATATAAATTTTTTCAATAAAAACACTACATGAGATATGCTACAGTGATAAGTCAATTATTGTTACAGTTTTGGTCTTTTTCTAGGATGCACAATGTGGCCTGTGATTGGAATTTTTGTTTTATTTTTTTTCGGAGGATCTCCAGCCACTTCTGCCGAATAATCATCATCAGTGGTAGCACCACTCACTCCGCCAATGGCTATATTTTGCCAGCCTGTTGTGACTAATGCAACTTTAGCAAGAACTACTTTTACACTTTTTTCTGGTTCATCTTCTTTTTCTTCTTCTTTTTCTTCTTCTTTTTCTTCCTGGCTGGGTATAATATAACTATTTGCACAGTTTTTAATCAGTATTTCGAGCTGGTGAATAGTCTCATCGGAATATGGAATAGAAGCAATATAAGGTACATCGCAGGCAACATCACCATTTGGGCAAGGATCAAAACCTTCATTTATGTATTTATCCAAATCAATATTACAACCGATATAGGGTCTATAAGTATATTGTCCGTTAAGATCTATTTGGATGAATCTAGCATTAGCATCTACCATAAAAGCCCTTTCTATAAAACTATCTGCCGCTGAAGCATTTGTGTCAAGTTTTATAAATATTTTTACCAATCCATTGTTATCGGGTTGGCTTACTGTTGGAGGCTTAGATGTAGATATGTCAGCACCCGCGCCTACTGGAATGACGACAAATACTTTAAATTTATTGTCAGTGGTACATTTTGTTACATGTACGTGAACTGCATGTTTTTGGGCCATAATATAATTCGTGTTTAAAATTTATAACTTCGTACAATTTCTTGTATTGTATTTATGGGGTGACATAATGCGCCATAACGCGCAAACAGATATACCAAAGGATAGAAAAAACGATCGCTATCTATGCTATCTGTCTCTCTGTCTGTACCTTTCAATATTCCAATCAGCTTATTATCA
This sequence comes from Bacteroidota bacterium, assembly GCA_041160955.1. GTDB lineage: Bacteria > Bacteroidota > Bacteroidia > Chitinophagales > Saprospiraceae > M3007. The sequence goes on along the minus strand of JBEAVK010000399.1, from coordinate 19,163 downwards.
TCATCAAATACAGGCGAACCGCTATTACCTCCATAGGACAATAATTTACATTTGAACTTTACATTATCAGACTTGAAGACCAAACCATCCCACGACATTTTTTGGGGCAATCCGAATGGATACCCCAAACAATAGGTATTAGAGCCAATTGGTACAACCTTGTTTTTAGAAAATTCTAGCGGTTCAGGGAATGTAGCATCGTCAACCGCTTCTACTTCCACAATTGCCCAATCAAAGTCCACGATTTTTTCTCCACCAAGACGAAAAACGGTTTTTGAATACTTAAATCGGGGCAATGATGTTAACTCTGGAATTGCACCATTAGTTCCAATACAAAAATCTTGATAAAAATAAAGTGGTAAATCGTCCTTGTTTTCTTTCTTTTTCTTCACTTCATCGTACTCATCCAATACATGAGCTGCCGTAACGAGTAATCCTCTTGTCGGTTTCGTTTGATCATCTACCTCAACCAAAAAAGCGGTACCTATTGATGCTTTAGCAAAGTACTGTTCCCGAAAAGAGAAATACTTCGAAATCAGTTGGCCTTTTTCATCCTTGTATTTTGAAAAAGATTCTAAATCTGTATTTTCTCCTACGCAAACTAAAAAAGTTCCTTTTGCATTCCGTTCAACTTCTTTAAAATAAGAGTCTTCTTTTTGTGAATTAGATGAATCCATTATTCCTTGAATCACCTTGAGTGGTTCTGCCTGAATTCTATTACTTTTATACCCCATACTGAACAACTCAATTCCTATTTCAGTTCCGATAATGGGCGGTGTAACTTTGTTTTCTTCAAAATTAATGCCTTTGCATAGAAAAGAAACTTTTTCATAATCACTCAGACCGCTTTTATCAATTACCTCAATTAATGAATTATATTCTTCTGCATTTACGTCATTACTATTTTCTGTAAAACTCTCAACTGGAATTTTGTTCGTATCAGATTTTATAAATCTATCTACCAAATACGCTCCGAATGATTTTGCTTGTGCCATGATAAAATATCTATATTATTATAAAAAAACATGGCAAATTTACAGGAAGTACAGATTGCTCAAAATAAAATCGCTGAAATTAGTAATTTTATCTACAATATACCAATATTTTTAAGATAAACACATTGCTAAACGGCATTTTCATTGAACTATATTTGACGCAAATCCATGCTGGGCGCACCAAAAAAAAAGCCCCACCTGCAAAACAGATAGGGCTGTATAAATCAAACCATTTTTATCAATTTACGGCTGGTGGTATAGCAGTTGGCACTACATTGCGCACAGGTTTTGTGCTTTTCAAATATTTGAAAATGGCCTCGATATCTTCTTGTTTCATGGCTACATAATTGAACCAAGGCATAGGTGGTAATAGTGCACGACCATTGTCGAGTCCTTTAGATTTACCCTGTGTCAATGCTTTTTTAAATTGCTCTAGTGACCAATTACCAATCCCTGATTCATCGGAGGTAAGATTGGCTGCAAAACTCACGCCCCATGGCCCTACCGCAGATGTGCCATCGGGGCCAAATAACATCCAACCGTTTTGGATGGCCTCTGGTATTATTTTCCCCAAAGGACGATCGGCTGGATAACCCGATAAGTGCAATTCGGGTATGATTTCTGGCCCTTGTGGCCCCAATTTTTTGGGTGAATGACAATCACCACAACCCATAATACCGACCAGATATTCGCCTTTTTTAACGAGATCTGCGTCATTTTGGGGCGTTGGAGCGGCTACTGTTGGTTTGTTCTCGGTACAGTGTACGAGTACTGCCATACTACACAAGATGGCAAAAAGTTGGATATATTTTTTATTTTTCATGATGTTAGAAAAGATAAATGTGAGAAAAAACGGCACAAAATACTATAAAAATTTGTATGTAAAGCAGGCGCACTAATATTTTTTAGTAACGCCTGCCCCCTTTTAAAATACTGTAATCGGCTTAGTAGGAATTAATTTTGCATATATTATTATCCCTTTATCGAACCATCTGAATTAATCCACTCACCAACTCATTACCCACAGTGAGGCGATATACATACGTGCCAGCAGATACTACATTTCGGCCTCTATTGGTATAACCGTCCCAAGTTTCGGTATGTGTACCAGCAGGTTTTTCGCCGGCTTCAAATCCCGCAACACGTTTTCCCCTAAGGTCAAAAATCTCCAGTGATACATTAGCCGCTTGTTTGAGTTCATAAGAAATATTTACTTGCTGGCTGGAAGGATTAGGGAAAACATCTATCGCTGTAGCGGCTAATAATGATTCATGCACGGCACTGGTCAAATCAAATTTTAAGACCTGCCCAAATACCCAGTCCGTAATATACATCCCGCCTTTACCATCAAAAATAAAACTAGGTGCCAACCCACCGATACCTTGTGCGATCACTGCGCGCTGGCCATTGGGTAATAATTTGGTTACAGCGGCTGTACCCAGTTTAAAACCGAAGGTAGTATCTATCATTCCAAATTCGCCGAATTGTAGCACACATAGATTACCATCTTGTGGATCAAAGTTCATATCGGTAAGACAAGAAAATCCTTCTGCATGCACCGTTAAATCACCTGCCGCAGTTAGGTTATACACTTTTGCCGCACCGGGTACAAATGGAAAGCCTGTAAGTTCGCAAACATGGAATGTGCCGTCGGGTTTGGCGAGTATTTTTGTTGGCACAGGATCTACCATTGGCGGGCCAAAAGGGAATGGATTAGGGAACTTATCAAATATTTTAACGATACTCACTGCACCAGTGGTTTTGTCCCACTTTAAGATACAATTAGCACCAGCATCGGCGATATAAATATTGCCCGCAGCATCCCAGGTAGAGTGGAAAGGATCCGATTGAGGCATACCTTGTGCATGCACATAAGTACCTAATTTGATCGTTTGCTCTACATTAGCGAGTGTCAAAGGTGTACCTGGCGTAAATGCCGCCTTATTTACAACCAAAAGCGCCTCCGATTTATCGTTCGTACCTTCGCCCACTACAATCATAATCCTATTATTGGGCATCTGGTAAGTACGAAAAGATCCTGTTACTTCTCCTGCCGCTTGGATGTATGTACTAGGCAAACCAGTCATAAAGAGCGTTTTAGTACCAGATGGACTGATAATGGTAATTTGGCCATCATCATTCCCTGTACCGTGTTCGGTGGCCCAAATATTGCCCTGGTCATCAATATCGACCCCAATTAGACCTTTATCAAAGCCTTGGGCCAATATGGTTGGTGTAGTTTGTGCACTGAGGTGCAAACAGATCGCTGTAAAAGCGAAACATAAAAAAAGCATTTTGTTCATTGTGAAAATTATTATTAAGTGAATAGTTGGTGTTGACCTTTAGCCCCCTGTTATATCAAGCATGCCGTTGAAATACAAAGGGTATCAAATTATTGCTTAAGTACTGTTTTGGTTTCCATATAGACGCCGTCCACATTTACGGTGAGCCAATATGCACCCACCGACAAATTGGCGGTAGCTACATCAAACCCAAATGCACCTGCCGAATGCTCGCCCATATCCAGGCGTTGCACAATTCGTCCTAAGGCATCTTGCAAAGTGGCGCGACAATGGGCGCGGCGGGGTAGGTTAAGACTGACATTCCAAAAGTCGATGGCTGGATTGGGAGAGACCGTAAGACCGAGATCAAAATGGCCATTGAGTGGTTGAGGTACAGTGTTACTGGTCGTCTTTTTTTCTAAAAAAACCTTGATTAGTCGAATGCTTGCCGAGGTGTTCCCCACTGTATTGGTAACAAAAGGATTGGGCTGGTTATCGGGTGTAACGATGCCACCAACAATATAACCCAGTAATTGCTCTCCCATCGGCAACAGATCATAATCCACCATTCCATTGGGTAGTGTGGGTACCCCATCGGCCAGCATAAACTCGGCGCTGGTGCCTGTGTACCAAGGTAGTTCTGCGGCAAATGGCACTTCCTCATACTTCCCGTTTTGTAATCGGCTGACCCGGCTGATGGTTTTGACAAAAGGAAGCCGATTATCCTTGCGGAGACTGTCATTTCCGTCGAGCCAATAACCACTAATGCCCCCAAAGAACAGCGTATGCGTTTCGTTGGCCGATTGCGCCCACAATGGTATCTTTGCGCAATGGTAATTGGCCAGATACTGGTTGAACCCATTTACTGGAGCATGACCAGAGGGTGTTATTTCAACAATATTAAGAAAGGGAGCCAGTGCAATACCTGGTTGAAAAACGCCTGAAAAGGCAGTCAAGCCATTTTCACCATTTTGAAACACTTGTGGCGTGAGGTTATAGTCGCGACGGTGGAGATTAAGTTCGTCCACACTTTCGCTTTTATGCACAACGCGCATGTCGTTCCCAAGAGATTCGAGCGTAAATTTCCGAATAGCATTGGTGTAAAACTGTGTTGGATTAGCCGAATTGGCCGAATAAACCCCATCAAAACGATGTCCGCCCACTAAGTAAAAAGTATCGGCCAATGGCAATAATTGCCCACCGGTAACGGCAAAAAAAGTATCTCTAATTTGTTGAAAATGCTGTATTAAGGCAGTACCATTAGCACTTGTTACCGCATTCATAAGGGCAGGCACATCCACCAGTGTAAGGTAGGGATATGTAATATGGTTTTGCGCTACTTCACTACGCCCATATCCGCCCACAAAAAGTAGTGTTTCATGGTGTTGAAAGAACTCCATATTGGTACTGGATAACTGCTCCCTTAGTGTATCGGGTAATTCGCTAAGTGGACGCTGCCACACTTGTCCCAATTCTGGTGCTACTACATAAATCTGTTGATTGGCTCCACTCGTACCGAATGCGTTAAACTTCTGGTGCATCCCATCGCGCCGTCCTCCTATAAGTAGCCATTTGCCCGCATGGGTGGCCACTGCAAAAGAGTGCAAACCCGGTAGCCCCGGAATGGTCATGGTATCTAAGCGCAGATCAAAACTGCTTAAACTTTGTCCTCCAAGGGGTAAAATGCTACCCAATAATAAAAAGAAAATAATACTTAATTTCATAACACTTTCCATGTCAATCAATTGTTGACGATGCAAAAGTGTGGGCGGATCCATACAAACAGGGTATCCTGTCGTTACATTTTGGTATCCTGTGGTTACATTTTGAAGAGGGGTGTCCTGTCGTTACATTGAGGTATCTTGTCGTTACATGACTTGGCTTGGCGGAATACCAAATTTGTCTTTAAATACCCTAGAAAAATACTTTTCACTCGTAAATCCTACTTGGCTTGCTACCTCAAATACCATACCTTCTCTGTTTCGGAGCATGGACATCGCTCTATTGAGCCGGTAATCGCGCACAAAATCTGTTGCATTTTGATCTGTTATAGCCTTCAATTTACGGTGTAACTGAACACGACTGATGAACATTTTTTGAGCCAGTTCTTCTATCCCTAATGTTTCATCCTGTAAATGCTGGTCTAAGACAAGTATCAAACGCCGAAGAAATTCACGGTCGGGAGGCGTTAAATCATCTTCAACTTCCGATGTATTATTGGTCATAGAAGATTGATAATAACGCTGGCGCAACTGGCGACGTATTGTTACTAAATTATCCATACGAGCCCGTAGCTCCTCACTATTGAAGGGTTTGGTGAGGTAATCATCTGCGCCAGTGCGCAGCCCCTTTAACTTAGCATCCATCGAAGATTTGGCGGTGAGCAAAATAATAGGAATATGGGAGGTCAACTCATTATTTTTCAGGTCATCACATACCATATATCCGTCCTTGATAGGCATCATTACATCTGAAATGACCAAATCGGGGAGTATATCTAAGGCTTTTTGGACACCTTCTTCACCGTTAGAGGCTTCAATCACCTGCCATGTATGGTCGATACATGTTTTAATAAAAGACCTCAACTCGGTATTATCCTCAATCAACAAAACCGTGGGTTGTTCGTCGGTATCGTTCAGCACTAGATTGTTTATCGGTAAATTCGTCGTCTCTTGAGGTATTTTAGTTATTGCTGTTGCTACTGCATCTATTGGCATAGGTAAAGAAAAGGTAAATATGGAACCTTTTCCCTCTTCACTTTGGACAGATAGGTCACCTCCCATCAGTTCGGCTAATTCTTTACTCAACGCAAGCCCTATTCCAGTGCCCTCTCCTTGTCGGGTATGCGAACTATCCACTTGATAAAACCGATCAAATACTTTGTTTAACTCCTGCTTTGGTATTCCTACACCAGTATCACTTACGCACATTTGAACCACACTATTTGGAGCAGATACATCACCGATTGGGTTATTAACCTGACAGGAAAGGGTTACATTGCCACCTGATGGTGTAAATTTCAAAGCATTTGAAATAAGATTATTCAATACTAATTCTACTTTATAGGCATCGAAAAGAAATAATGGTATATCTCCCTTTAGTTTCAAAGAAAGATGGATGCCTCGTTGTGTCGCTAGCGGCTGAAACCCATGAAAAACACTACGAATATGCACTGCAAGATCATCGTGCCGTAGATCGACCCCCATGCTTCCACTCTCTATTTTGGCCATATCCAGCAGCTGATTGACCAATGCCAAAAGCCGATAACTATTCTTTTCGATATGGTGGGCATTTTCAGTAATTTCGGTATCCTTCGTTTTCGCTAAAATACGACGCGCTGGCTCGATAATTAAAGAAAGTGGTGTGCGAAATTCGTGGGTAATATTACTAAAAAAATTATTTTTGGTCTGCTCCATTGCTTTTATTCGCTCTTTCTCCCGCTGCTCAAAAGCAAGTTGTTCGCGCTCCAGCAAACGCCTCATTTGGAACAGATACATCCTCCAACTGATCCAAACTAATAGTAAAAAATAGACGAAATAAGCCAACTTAGAACGATACCATGGTGCCCGAACAATAATGACAATAGGATGAGCGGCTTCCTGCCAATTTCCTTCACCATTACTCCCCTGTACCCGAAAAACATATCTTTTTGGAGCAAGATGAGTAAAATGAGCAAAACGACTCCGTCCTATTTCTACCCAATCGGCATCTAGTCCTTCGAGTTGGTAGCGGTAGCGGTTTTGGGCTGGTGCAGTAAAATCAAGTGCTGCAAACTCCAAAGACAAGTTATTTTGATCATAACTAAGATTAATCTCTCGGAGGTATTCCAAAGGACTGGAGATCATTCCGCCAAAATTAGTATTCGTGACATGTTGATGATTAATTTCTGCACCCACAATAAATACTGGCGGTGGAGTAGTATCGGAACGCAATGCATCGGGAAAGAACCGATTAAGCCCATTTACCCCTCCAAATAATAATTCACCATTTGAAGCCTTGAAAAAGGCTTGCGTATTAAATTCATTATCTTGCAAGCCTTTTGCAGCAGAAAAAGTGGTAATATCGTAAGACATTGGGCTAGTATTGCGTGGACTTAATTTCGCCAAACCTCGGTTGGTACTACACCATAAACTAACAGGAGTCGTGGACGGATTTTCATTACCTGGCAATATACCATATATTACTTTATCGGGCAAACCATCCACAGTTGTGATATGCTGAACTTGACCATTGTGTAGATTAAGTCGATTGATACCACCGCCTTTAGTGCCAATCCAAAGTGCGTCACTCGGATGGTTAGGATCAGGCAATAAACAAGCGATGGAGTTGTTATTTAGCCCTTTGGGGTTATTCGGGTCAGCCTTTATCAGTTGAAAATCAAACGAATTGCCATTGGGTGTACAACGCACCAATCCTTGCTGGGTACCAATCCATAAAACACCATTACCATCTTTTACTAATGCAAATGCCTTTACAATGCTTACTTTCCCCTTAAAAAGAGCGGAGTAGTCGAAATACTCAAATCGGGTTGTGTTCAAATCAAATCGAATTAACTGGCAATTAAGTCCAGTAATCCAAATTTGATTGGCCTGATCGCGCAAAATCCGAGCATATACATACGAAGAATAGTTAAAAGGATAAGCAGCCCAAAGACTACTTTTAGGATCAAAATGCCATAATTTAGCTTTCCCATCCTCCACATCCTCCCTACCCAGTAGCCATATATCCCCAGAGTCCCCTACACTCATATCTAAAATGCGCTTAGATGTATTTGGAAAAGCACGTTCTGAGCCAGTTTTACCAGTTTCTGGATCGTAAGGATATACTTCATTCACCAATTTACAATAATACCGACCATTAATATCTCGCCATAATCCCCAAATACTTTTCCCGGTAGCACCTGTATGAAAAGACTTCTTCTTTGGATTGAGTTTTCTTAAGCCATAACCATAAGTCCCTACCCATACATTGCCATTGCGGTCGGCTTCCATGACCGTTACATTTTCGTCGATTATCCAGTCGGGTTTGGAAAAGTCTACATTTTCACCCGGTAAAACATGCCACAATTCATTATTTATACCAAGCCAATAAGCACCATTATCTGCTCGCTTGGCCACTACCCATACATTTTTAGGTCTTTTTGAAAAATCAAATACTGTAGCCACTCCATTGCTAAAACGCGTAAATGCAGTAGGGTGGGCAATCCATACATCGTCGCCTTTATGATTACCCAAATCACTTCCCAGTTCCGAAATAGGCGTTACGACACCTTGACTTGGTTCTAATAAATATTTTTTGCTTGATGTAAAAACAAATAATTGACCATCAGACCTTGGAACAATTGCCCTCAAATGATCGTCACCTTTATTACCTAACGGATGAAAAAGGCCATTGGGATACTGCGTGATGGTAGTTAAAGCAGTTAAGTCGGGTGTAATTGGTAAATGCGCTTTCCAGTCTTCTGGTATAGCAATGCGCGCTAACCCACTGCTTGGTTGCAACAAATAAATATGACCATCTACGCCTTCACAAATTGAAAAAACATCTAGCGCACCTTCATTTTCTTTATATTTTAAATTTAATTCAATATGATAAAACCGATTGTTTTTACGGTCGTATATATCCACACCTTTGCTATCTGTACCTACCCATAACCAACCTCTACTGTCTTCAAAAAGGGAGGTTATTGTATTTTCGGATACTGAAAAAACATCAAAAGGATCATTACTAAATACTTTAAAATTGTAGCCATCATAACGGTTCAAACCATCTTTGGTAGCAATCCATAAAAAACCATCCTTCGTCTGCAACACATCATAAATCATGCCTTGCGAAAGGCCATGCTCAATAGTTAACCGTTCAAACACGCTGGATTGCGCATTTAAAAACAAGACATTAACAAATAAACATACAAATAATGTACAAAAAAATTTCATTGATGGTAAACGCCCCTATTTTTTATCGGGGGCAAAGTTATACTTTCCAAATCTAATATTTACAAAATATTTATAAACAATAAAAATGCTTAGAGCATGGTTAAACACTCTAAGCATTTTGTCTAAAAGCAATGAAATTTATATAAAGGCATATAACCCTATCCCTTAAATACCTCGCGTGCAATAACCAATTTCTGAATTTCCGAAGTCCCCTCCCCTATCGTACAGAGTTTAGCATCACGGTAAAATTTTTCGACCGGAAAGTCCTTCGTATAACCATACCCGCCGTGCACTTGTACCGCATCGGTACTTACTTCCACCGATACTTCAGAAGCGTAATACTTCGCCATAGCGGCTTCTTTGGTACATTTGAGGTGCGCGTCTTTGAGTTGCCCTGCTTGGCGTGTGAGGAGTTCTGCTGCTTCTATTTTGGTTGCCATATCGGCCAATTTGAAGGAAATCCCTTGAAATTCGCTAATCGGCTTGCCAAACTGCTGGCGTTCTTTGGAATATTTCACAGAGGCTTCATAAGCACCTTTTGCAATACCTAACGACAATGCGGCGATAGAAATACGTCCGCCATCAAGGATTTTCATAGATTGGATAAAACCTTCACCCTCCGCACCGAGCATTTGGCTCTTGTGCACACGGCAATCTTCAAAAATCATTTCAGCCGTTTCGCTGGCGCGCATACCCAATTTATTTTCTTTTTTCCCAGCCTTAAAACCGGGTGTACCGCGCTCTATCACAAATGCACTCATGCCTTTGCTGTCCAATAGTTCGCCTGTACGCACAATGACTACAGCGGCATTACCAGAAATACCGTGCGTAATCCAGCATTTTGTGCCGTTAATAATATAGTCATCGCCGTCTTTTACGGCTACGCATTGCATCCGGCCAGCATCCGATCCGGTATTGGGTTCTGTGAGTCCCCATGCACCAATCCATTGACCCGTAGCCAATAATGGCAGGTATTTTTGCTTTTGCTCTTCGGTACCAAAAGACAATATATGATTGGTACACAATGAATTATGCGCAGCAACGCTCAACCCAATAGAGCCACATACTTTGGCGATTTCTTCGATAATCGTAATATACTCTTGGTAACCTAAGCCAGCACCTTGGTAGGATTCTGGCACCAAAACCCCTAAAAAGCCAAATTCACCCATTTTGTGAAATAGATCAATTGGGAAATATTGTGATTCATCCCATTCCATCACATAAGGTAGTATGTGTGTGCGCGCAAAATCGCGTGCGCTTTGCCTGATAAATGCTAATTGTTCATCGTTAGCGGGTACGTTATGCCCCATATTTTAATCGTAGTTAAATGGATAACTTTAATAAAAAAAGCGCTCCTGTGGTGAATAGATTTTATTTGAGTAGTTCAATTGTTGGACTATTTTCCGCAAAGGTATGATTTTAAGGAATGAATCCCACTACATACTAATTTTCATTTGATACAACATAAATGACAACATATCAGCGGCCTCTTCTAGTAACTTACTGGTTGGCTTTCCTGCTCCATGCCCCGCACTGGTTTCAATACGGATCAAAACAGGTTGCTCTCCTTGTTGGTTCTCTTGTAAAGTAGCCGCAAACTTAAACGAATGCGCCGGTACAACACGATCATCGTGGTCGGCGGTCGTAATCATTGTAGCGGGATAGGCCACTTTTTTAACATTATGAAGCGGTGAATAAGCATATAGATAATCAAACATCTCCTTGTCTTTATCGCTTCTGCCGTAGTCCACCGCCCAAGCATAACCAATTGTAAAACGGTGGTAACGCAACATATCCAAAACGCCTACACGTGGGAAACAAACCCCAAACAAATCGGGTCGTTGGGTCATACATGCACCTACCAATAGCCCGCCATTAGAACCACCCTCTATGGCCAGACGCTCCGGAGAAGTATATTTTTTTGCAACTAAATACTCACCTGCGGCAATAAAGTCGTTAAAAACGTTCTGTTTTTGCAGTAATGTCCCATTCTTATGCCATTTTTCACCAAATTCTCCGCCACCACGGATATTGGCTACCACATAAATACCGTTATTTTCTAACAATGCCGCCCGTGATGCAGAGAAACCTGGTGTTACCGAAATATTGAAACCACCATAACCATATAATAAGGTAGGATTGTTGCCGTCCATAGCAATCGTTTTTTTGCGGCTGATAAACATGGGGACTTGTGTACCATCTTTACTTTGAAACCAAACCTGCTCGGTCGTATAGGCATCCGAATCAAAATCGAGTTTGGGTGCTTTGAACACTGTCCGTTCCAAAGTATTCATATCCAATGCAAAAATAGTATTGGGCCGTAAAAAGGATTGAAAGGAGAAAAAGGCTTGCGTACTGTTCCGATCACCTTCAATCGAACCAATAGTACCCAGTTCGGGCAATGCAATTTCTTTAATAAACTTGCCTTTCAGGTCAAAAACCCGCAACGCACTGCTGGCATTGTGTAGGTAATTGACTAATATTTTATCGCCGCACACCACTGCTGCACTCAATACATCTTTACTATCCTCGGCAATAAAAGTTTCCCAATTAGCCTCTTGTGGCTTATCGGCATGTATCAAAATGATACGACTATTGGGGGCTTTATGGTTGGTGAGTACCAAAAGCGAATCACCCATATTATCTAAAACATTAAAATCATGGTCAAATCCCGTTACCACTTGCTTAAAACCAGCCTCTTTTTTATCTAAATTTTTGATGGCCAATGTATTTCCGCTGGTACTTTCACTGGATATTAAATAAGCAAAACGTTGGTCATCGGTAGTACCCAAATTGAAATAGTACTTGGCATGTGCGGGGTCTTTATGAATCAATAGATCTTGTTCTTGCGTGGTACCCAACTGGTGGAAATAAATCGAGCAATTTTCATTTGCGGCTTTTAATTCATCGCCTTTTTGTGGCGTAGGATAACGAGAATAGTAAAAACCCTCGCCATGCCAAGCAATTGCGGTAAACTTAGCATATTTCACCTCGTCGGGTAATGTTTCGGTGGTTGCCATATCCTTTACCTTAATCGTGCGCCAATCGGAACCGCCCTCGCTGATACCATAAGCCAAATAACGGCCATCTTTGGAAAAACCAAATTCTTGTAAAGAAGCCGTTCCATCTTTGCTAAATAGATTGGGATCGAGAACAGACAAAGGTTGGCTGTTCAAATTTTCCTGCATATACAGTACGCTTTGGTTTTGAAGCCCATCGTTTTTGAAAAAATAATAGCGATCGGATTTTTTGAAAGGCGTACCGTATTTTTCAAAATTCCAGATTTCGGCGAGTCGTTTACCTATTTTGGCGCGGTAGGGTATTTGCCCTAAATAGCCATTGGTAACAATATTTTGTTTTTGTACCCAATCTTTAGTTTCTGCACTTTGGTCATCTTCTAACCAACGATACGGGTCTTTAACGGTGGTACCAAAATAAGCGTCCGCAACAGCGGTATCTCGTTTAGAAAACGGATAAGTCACGGGGATTTGTTTAAATTCCATGCTGGGTGTAGTTGGTTGTGGTGCACCACATTGCGCCAAGGCAAATGCACAAGGCAGATATAAAAGTATTTTTTTTAACATTGCATTAAAATATTGAGGTAAGGAATGAAAAAACAAGAACTTATCATTCCTAGGGAGCGGTGTCGAAATAAAGGTGCTTGATTGTTTTCACATAGTTTAACCAAAAAGCGTTAATTTTGTGGCTTTAAAACGCGAAGATGAATAAAACGTTTCATATTGTACCCAATTTTTTCAAAAAAGTATGGATTGCACTTTTGCTATTCATCCCTTATTTAATACAAGCCCAAGATTCTATCCCGCATACGCTGCAAGATTCCCTGTTTTTTACGCAAAATGTTTATTCTTGGAAAAAACTGCCAAGCAATAAAGACAGTTTGACCAATTGGCAAGTTGCTGGCGTATTACAAGTGCTTTTTGAAAAAACAAACGAACGCATTGCATTCTGCGATGCCGATTTTCGTTCCTCATCCGAGCGATACACCACCTTCGCATCTGCTTTAGATCTGCTTAAAACCGACACAACAGCATCCAAAGATAGTATTAAAGTGTTGAACAAAAGGGTAAAATTAGCCCTAAAGGAAGGAAAAGACGCTAAAACCCTATTGGAGCAGGCAGAAGCATTGCGGGAACAACTCAATGCTGGTATGGCAATGGACGCTCCCTCTCGCCGCAAAAACTTGCCTAAACTATTTAAAAAATGGCTGGATTTAGATAAAAAATACGTATCCAGGCACCCGGCTCCCGAACCACCAGCCACTTTGCCGCCAGTAGTGGAAGAAGCCCCCCCCGTAATAGTGGATACTAAAACAGCCACCATTGACTCGATGGAGGTGGATAGTTCCAGCCAATCGGGTAGCCGACTGGGACAATTACGAAAAAAATTAAAACCCAAAGAAAAACAACCTGAAAAACCCAAACCAGCCCAGTACGACCCTGCAAAAGACGTAATGCTCAACCCTCCCGCACTACCCTGCGCTATTGCAATGGAGCGAAAGGACGAATTTTCGGGTGCTATATACAGAGAAACGAAAAAAACAGAACTACTCCGGTTTACCAATACGATGATGAAAAAGGTATTACCAGAAGGGCAAGCACATATTATATGTAAGGCGGCCTTGGCTTCTGATGGAGGGAATGGCAAACTTTTGCTCGATTTTGAGATAAAAGATCAAAATGCGCGCCGTAGTTTTGGCGGCTTAGCACCCAAAAGTATCCTTGCTTTAAGGTTTATGGATGGTGAATTAATGACCCTATTTAACGATGTAAATCAAGAGGCTTTATACGATCCTGAAACGGGAATTACACTCTTCAGGGGTATTTATTCCCTGCCCAACACCGTACTCAAAAAAATGGAAAAAGGTGATCTGGATCAAATTCGGGTGGCTTGGAGTACTGGTTATGAAGATTACAGTGTACACCACGTTGGCCTATTCCAAAATTTAACCACTTGCATAAAATAAGGAATGATAAGTATTTGGACACAATTAATTGCATTTTGAACTTGGTCTTTTCCGCCTCACATCCCAATTTTTTCGTTAGATAGTACCGCTATCTGCCTTAAAAATGGGGATGGATTTATGCTGAGCGTGTCGAATTCATGCTGAGCCTGTCGAATTTATGCTGAGCCTGTCGAAGCAGCATAGCCGAAAAATACCTGCGTTCAATTATACAATTAATTATGTCCAAATACTTAAAACACCAATAAATAGTAACGACATTGGAAAAGAACAAAGCACTACTGCCCTTCAATACATTTGGTTTGATGGCCAATGCACAGGCATTTATGGTCATTCATACTAAAAAAGATATAAAAACAGCGATTCAATCAGGTATTCGCCCTTTGCGTGTATTGGGCGGCGGTAGCAATATCCTATTTACCCAAAACGTAGATGGGCTATTGTTAAAAAATGAAATCATTGGTATTGAAATCGTACGCCGATGGAGCAACAAAGTACATATTGCCGTTGGTGGCGGGGAAAACTGGCACCAGTTTGTGCTTTGGGCCGTCGAAAACGGATATGGAGGCATCGAGAACATGAGCCTTATTCCCGGTACAGTTGGTGCTTCCCCTATCCAAAACATTGGTGCTTATGGCGTGGAACTAAAAGATGTTTTTGTCCGATTAGAAGCCATTGATTTAGCAACTAACAAAAAACATGTCTTCAACAAAAAACAATGCGAATTTGGTTACCGCGATAGTATTTTCAAGCGGCATGCTAAAGATAAATACTTAATTACCAAAGTAGTATTTTCGCTCACAAGCGCACAGCACAACATCAATACGAGTTACGGCGACATTTCAAAAACCCTTGAAACGCTACAAATTACTGGAACACCGACCATAAAAGACATCAGCAAAGCGGTGATCCACATCCGTTCTTCCAAACTACCCGATCCTGCAAAAATAGGTAACTGCGGCAGTTTTTTCAAAAATCCGGAACTCCCCTCGAGCATATTAGAGCAAATCCGACAAACACATCCAACAGCACCCGGCTATCCATTACCCAACGACCGCGTAAAAATACCAGCAGGTTGGCTCATCGAGCAATGTGGTTGGAAAGGCAAACGAATAGGCAACACAGGTTGTTACGAAAAACAAGCCCTAGTATTAGTCAACCACGGAGACGCCAGTGGTCAAGAAGTAAAACAACTATCACAAGACATTATAAATTCCGTAAAAGAACGATTCAACGTAAAACTAGAACCCGAAGTAAACATCTGGTAGCCCAGCCCCAGCCAGCCCCAACGGGGCGACATATCCAGCATAGGGCAACGCCCTATGGCGTGTACGCGTCGAATAACGTGAACGTGAACGCGCCGAATAACGTGAACGTGAACGCGCCGAATAACGTGAACGTGAACGCGCCGAATAACGTGAACGCGAACGCGCCGAATAACGTGAACGCGAACGCGCCGAATAACGTGAACGCGAACGCGCCGAATAACGTGAACGTGAACGCGCCGAATAACGTGAACGCGAACGCGTCGAATAACGCGAACGCGTCAAATAACATGAACGCGAACGCGTCGAATAACATGAACGCGAACGCGTCAAATAACGTGAACGCGAACGCGTCAAATAACGTGGGCGTGTACGCCTCGAATAACGTGTACGAAAACGCGTAACGTGTACGAAAACGTGTAAAAATAACGTGGACGCATCAAATAACACATACGCGTCAAATACCGTAAAACGTCCGAATCCCCTACCCCACCAAAACCTATTTCCTCTTCACCTTAATATTCTGTTCCCCCGTCAATTTCTGCAATTTCCCCATCTTCGACTGAATTTCGGCCTCGGTAGCATACTCAAACTGCACCCCAATTGATTCAGCACCACTCGCAGCACGTGCGCTATACACCTCAAATCCATTCTTCTGCAAAAGAGATTTCAATCGAGCAATATTAGCCGGATCTTTAAAAAGTCCCACTAAAAGAATACATGATTTATCCTTATTTTTTTCTTTTACAACGGGTGGCGTTGGAACGGCTTTCTTTTCCGGTTCAGTAGGTTTAACCACCTCCTTTGAAGGAGAAGTCGTAGGAATAACCGACTGTTCTTCAGGAGGCGTTGGCATTTGCGACTGTTCCTCAGTTGGCTCAGTTACAAGATTATTCTTAGTCTGCAATTTTGACTTTTGCATATTTAAGAAATAATAACCCAAACTACCCGACAAAACCAACAAACCCAATATCACCGCAATCCTAGACCAATTGATACCAGTTGGAGGAGTAGTACTAAATACCGGCGGCGTGGAAGCGGTATAACTAACCTGATTCGCAGCAGGAGCAGAGGAGGCATTGGCCGTAGTAGCCGCAACAGGTATATCTGTTACCTCGCGGGATCGGGAAAGCGGCGAAAACTGCAAAGGAGGTAATCCAAAATTATCCCTAGAAAAATTAGCAGCATCGGGGAGAAACTGAATTTTTTGGACATAATTTTTATACAACCGACCAATTCCTGGCAAAGCGACAATTTCTCTTTGGTTCAACTGAGCCAACATAGATGCCACCTGTTCTTCTACCCAAGCACTTGCATCTTGTTCCGTCATACCTTTATCCTGAACCAACTCATAGGTAAGCAGGCCATCATCAGTGGTCAAGTTTTCATTAAAAGTCAATGTTTTTGTTGGCGGAGCAATAGATCCTCCTGCATAATCTACGCTTGCTGGCGCAGGTTGCGAAACAAATGCTCCAAGCCCTGGAATAACGACGGTGTCATTATTGTATAAAAGCCGCTCAATATGTGGTGCTAATTCTAAACTCATAATCTTTCTTTATCAAAACAAAGGCCAAAGTTAAGCATACCTTTAATTTTTTTCTAAAAATCGTTTTATTATTATTTGGTGTACAATGAACAATAACCCTATATTTGAGCCATAAAAGAACCCAGCATTTAAATACATAGTACTATTTTATGAGTGAAGTTGACAGTTTTTTCAAATCGGCCTTCTCGGTTGACAATGTTATTTTTGGGTTCGATGGGGGCGACCTAAAAGTATTATTGATCCAACGCGGTGCCCCACCATTCAAAGGAAAATGGGCACTACCAGGCGATTTGGTTTACCCCAACGAAAATTTAGAAACCGCTGCCGAACGTGTATTAGAACAACTTACGGGTCTGCGTGGCGTATATTTAGAGCAAGTAAAAGCATTTGGTGCCGTCAATAGGCATCCATTGGGTAGGGTAATTACCATTGCATATTATTCCTTGGTCAAAACAAAAGATTATACCCCCATGCCTGCTTCTTTTGCCCAAGTAGCCAGTTGGCATACGATCCATCATTTAGAAGAATTGGCCTTCGATCACAACCAAATACTCCACAATTGCCTCCTCCAACTCCAACAAAGGGTACGAATGGCACCAATTGGATTTGAATTACTTCCGCCCAAATTTACCCTAACTGAATTACAACAATTGTACGAATCAATACTCGAAACAGAACTGGATAAGCGTAATTTTCGCAAAAAAATACTATCCATGAATCTATTAGAAGACTTAAATGAAATGCAGGCCGGCGTTGCGCACCGCCCCGCCAAATTATATCAATTTGACCAAGAGCGTTACAAGCAATTTGTGGAACGTGGCTATAGCTTTGATCTTTAAATCCTTATCACGATAAACAAACATGCGTGTAGAACTTTGGGCCATCGGCAAAACAAATGAATCTTATTTAGAAACGGGCATGGCCATCTATGAAAAAAGATTGGGTCATTACTTGCCATTTGGTAGTAATATTATTCCATCGCCAAAATTAAAAACGACCGATGGGCAAATCATGCGGCAGGAAGAATCAAAAATCATCCTGTCCAAATTGCTCCCCGATGATTATTTGGTGCTGCTCGATGAACGTGGCCAACAATTTACCTCTATGGCCTTTGCAAAGTGGATGGAACACCGCCTCACCGATTCCCGACGACGGATGGTTTTCCTCATTGGCGGCGCATTTGGTTTTTCACAAGAGGTATATCAGCGCGCCAATGCCCAAATTTCGCTCAGTACACTCACTTTTTCGCACCAAATGGTACGCCTTTTTTTCCTCGAGCAATTATATCGGGCAATGACAATTTTAAAAGGTGAAAATTATCATAATGAGTGATTTTTTTAAAAACCATATACAAGTGTTGTCAATAATATAGCATCTTGCATCGTAAAATAAACACGTTAACATGGAGTTTCAGGAAGGAAAAGAAAAATTTATTGAATCTTGGGGTAAAATGGCCAGTGAGTGGGGCATCAACCGTACAATGGCGCAAGTACACGCCCTCTTATTGATTTCGCACGAAGCACTTACCGCCGATGAAGTAATGGAACAACTCAATATTTCGAGGGGCAACGCCAATATGAATATGCGCGCACTCATGGACTGGGGACTGGTACACAAGCAACTCAAATCCGGCGAACGCAAAGAATTTTTTATCGCCGAAAAAGATATGTGGCTGGTAGTCCGACAAATCATCACCGAACGTAAAAAAAGAGAATTGGAGCCTATGCTCAAGGTATTAGAAGAGGTATCCACCATTCATGGTAGTGGCCCAGAAGTAGAGGAGTTTACCAAAGTGGTGAGTGATATAAAAATGTTTTCGCATAAAGCCAACCAAACTTTGGATGTATTGACTAAATCTGATTCCAACTGGTTTACTAACGTATTCCTTCGGTTTTTAAAATAAACGATGACTATTTCATTGCTATTATTTACTTAATTACTTGCCTATTCATGAAAAAATTTACACCTTTTTTACTACTTGTGCTGGCACTTTCCATTGGATCAATGCTATGCGCACAGCCATCTTACAAAGTGCATTTTGCACACGGTACAGAAACGTTTGAAGTAAATTTCAAAACCGAAAAAAACAAAACTATACCTGCTACAGATATTACACAAGGTTACTTTGCGCGGTATGTCCAGTTCAATACACTGCCAT
>JBEAVK010000140.1:0-28342 GCA_041160955.1 Bacteroidota bacterium | reverse complement strand
AATGATAAAACATCTGCAAATATAGGTATTTATTTCCGCGTCAAAGCAAGAATAATTTCCATTTGCATATCCAGCAGTGCCCTGCTTTTGGAAAGCCCTTCTTTTACGGCGGTATTATTGGCAAAATTATCTTCAAACATCACATGAGGCGACTTTATCGCGATATGAGTTTGGTCAAGTCCAAAATAAATACCGTGTAGCGGAAATTCACCTTTGGAAAATCCCGATAATTGTTCCATCAATGCGGGTGTTAAAATGCGACGCGCCTCAAATTCGCTGGAAGTAATTACATCAAATTGCTGTTCAAATTCAGTATCTTCCATTTCGATACGCCGTGTATTTTCCAAAAAGAGAGAGATAAATCCGGTACTGCGGTGTTTTTGCACAATCACCGGCACCATATTGTTGCATATTTTGGGTAAATACATCCAAAATCCATCAAAAACAGTACTACGCGATGTATTGCCCTTGCTATCTTTCGAAATGCGTATTAATTTTACCTTTTGTATCGCAACTGAATAATCGTCAATTTTACCACCAATGGCAATACCACAATCCACCACATCAGTAGCATCATCAAATATTTCCAGTTCCCGCAAGGTACGTGCTGAAACATTTGGCGGTGGCAATAGACTAAACCCAGGATACAAATGTTTCAAAAAAAGAGATATTACCTCCTCCTTCAATGCAGCGTAAGGCCGCAATAACGCCGCTCTATGAGGGCTTTGCATTACTGTAATAGCCCCTGAAACCAAGAGCGGAATCCAACCAACTAAAAATAAGGAGACCTCCGAGGCATGGAAAGCAGCAATAATAATACCACCACCCGCCACACATAGTATTACAACCGCTATATAAACCGTGATATTGGGCTTTTCAAAATCGGGATAAGGATAAGCCTGAATATAAAATATTTCCGAGCAGAGCAGCAACAGGACAAATGTAACCCATGCTGTGGTAATATCGTTGAGGAGGAAATAAAAACTTAGACCTACCACTATGCTTGTCAGTAGCATCCAAACGAATTGCCATATTTGAGCACGAGCCTTTTGCAGCCGAACCAAATCAATAGCTGCTATGTATAGCGGTTCGATATGGGCTGAATAAAAAGCATCAAAGGACATAGATTAATTGAAGAGGTTTTTGGCGTTTACATTAGCGCGCTCGTTTTCTGGTGTTTCGAGAAGCGTACTGGATTGGAAGCCCAATATTGCATTGATCACATTAATCGGAAACTGTTGCATATAGGTATTGTTGCGCGTAGCGGCGGCATTATAGGTGCGGCGTGCGGCGGCAATATTTTCCTCGGTATCCGTCCATGTTTGTTGTAATTTTTGAAACAAGGCACTGCTTTGCAATACAGGGTAGTTTTCAACGGAAACAAATAATTGGCGTGCCATATTTTGAAGTTCGTTATACAACCCTACTTTTGTTTCGGTATTGAGTGTGGGCGATTCTGCACGCGACCGCAAGGCTGTAAGGCTTTCCAAAACACCTTTTTCATGTCCCATGTGCTGTTTCACTACTTCTACCAAATTAGGAATAAGATCAAATCGCTGTTTGAGATAAACATCTATAAGGGCAAATGCTTCTTTTACCTGATTAGATTTACGGACTAATTCGTTATAGATGACAATAAATAGGGCTGCAATAAAGCCCATTGCAATAAATAAATACATAAACTGGTGGGTTAAAGAACGAAAAAATTTAGGGCAAATTTATATTTTTTTCTTATAACTTCGATTCCTTTTTTAGACAATTATTCGATTTTCCCTGATGAATTATGTCTTTATTGTATCATAACTCCAAATATACATGCTTTATTTGTTCCGCAGCATTCGGCCAAAATAGCAATCCCATCTAATAGTTGCTCAACGATAGCCCCTTTTCTACCTTGATAAGGTCGCAAATAACTGTATATGAATAAGATCTTTTGGAATAAGATTTAAATAAAAATATCGCCTATCTTTGCACGCGAAAATTTTGTGTCGCATGCTCGGCGCATACCCATCACACTAAAAAAACATTCTTATTTATGTTTGAAGAAAATATAACGCCCCAAGAAGAAGCACCTATCATGCACCATGGGGTGGACGTAACGCCTGTGCGCGAACGAGCAGAACTGGTGCGGGCCGAAATCGGTAAAGTTATCGTTGGGCAGGATGATATGCTGGAACTGTTAGTGACCGCTATTTTTGCAGGCGGCCACGTGTTGCTGGAAGGTGTTCCAGGTATTGCCAAAACACTCGCAGCCAAAATGTTGGCACAATCTATTGCTGCCCAATTCAGTCGCATACAATTTACCCCCGATTTGAT
The DNA here is from genome assembly GCA_041160955.1 of Bacteroidota bacterium. Taxonomy (GTDB): domain Bacteria; phylum Bacteroidota; class Bacteroidia; order Chitinophagales; family Saprospiraceae; genus M3007. Next base: position 26,026 of record JBEAVK010000140.1, on the reverse strand, counting down.
GCCTGCCGACGTGGTGGGTACTCCCGTTTATAACATGAAAACAGCGGAGTTTAATTTCAAACAAGGGCCTATTTTTTCCAATATTGTGCTGATTGATGAAATTAACCGCGCTCCGGCCAAAACCCAGTCGGCGTTGTTTGAGGTCATGGAGGAATTGCAGGTAACGGTAGATGGTCATACCTACAAGATGGACGAGCCGTTTTTTGTGCTGGCCACTCAAAACCCAATTGAACAAGAAGGTACATATAAACTTCCCGAGGCGCAATTGGATCGTTTTTTGTTCAAAATTATTATGAATTACCCTGCGCTAGCGGAGGAACAATTGATTTTGCGCCGTTTTGTCAATGATTTTTCAGGGGAAATACGTAAAACGGTAATGCCGATTCTTTCGCCAAGTGATATTGCGGATTGCAGAAAAAGAGCAGAACAAGTGTTTATCCGACCTGAATTACTGGATTATATCGCCGCATTGGTACACCAAACACGGGAAAGTACGGATCTGTTCCTTGGTGCCAGCCCGCGTGCATCGTTGGCGATTATGAAAACAGCAAAGGTTTCGGCTGCAATAGACGGACGTAATTTTGTCACGCCTGATGATATTAGGTTTGTTTGCTATCCAGTACTCAACCATCGGATTATTTTAACGCCGGAACGAGAAATGGAAGGCTATACCACGAAGGAAGTAATTGATGATATTTTGAAAAAAATTGAAGTACCCAGATAGATTTATCAACGATAAGGAGGCCGTCTCATACGTGCCTTGGTAAGGTAAGTGCCCCTGCGACCTCGAAGGCTAAATGTAGTCAATTTAGCGATATTCCAACCACAGAGTGGTTGAACGTGAATAGCCCCGAATGCAATTCGGGTTCAAAAGTGCGGTAATGTTTTAACAACCACGGAGTGGTTGAACCTCAATGTGTTATGGAGATTTTATTCCCTCGCATTGCATCACAGATCCAGCACCAAATCTGCGCCTTCCATACCTACCAATGACCCAATCGCCACACCCATTCCGCTCAATCGGACAGCTACATTGACATGTGGCGATACTCGTTCGATAATTGGCTTTTTTACAGGGCCAAGACCCAAAATACCTGTCCACCACATATCTATTTCTACCACTTTGTTGGGGCATATTACTTGGTGCAACAATTGCAACAAAGCCGTTCTTATCATCTCATTTGATCCAAATTGATCGGTATTCTCTACTTCACGATCGAGGTTGCGGCCACCGCCCAATAAAATACGTCCATCTATATTTCGGAAATAAAAATAGCCTCGGTCGTAGTGGAAACAGCCTTCAAAGGGCAAATTCGGTACAGGTTGAGTGATTAATACTTGGTTTCTAGCGGGCTGCACCTCCAATTGTGGTAATAACTGCCGCGCAAAGCCATTGGAGCAAACCAGCACTTGCCGTGCCATCAAGGGCCAACCCGAAGCGGTATCCAGTTGCACACCAGTACCAGTATCGTTTATTTTCTGAACGGTAATACCATTAAGGATTTCTACGCCGCGTGCTCGAGCGAGCGCGAGTAGCGCAACCATCATTTTACCCGTATGAATTTGGCCTTCTGCTTGGTTGAGTATAAGGTGCTGTACCCCTTTAAAGCCGGTGGAGGACAGGTGTGCATCTGCTACGGAGTAAACCGTTTTACGACCTGTTATGGCATGCGCCATATAATTAAAATCCGCTAAATGCTGTGTGCAAACTTCAAAATCGGCGCGATCGGCCTCCGTAAACATTTCATAACCGCCATATTCTTGGTAATCTAAAGCGGCATCACCCAATAAGTTACGCAGCCGTTCGAGTCCCTTCCAACGGCGTTCCACAATACCCCAAACAGCATCCGGAGGCATATTTTGCATATCGTCCAAGAGTTCGGTCATGGAACCAAAACAAGCGAACCCCGCATTGCGGGTACTGGCGCCAATAGGTAGTCCTCCCCGCTCCAACACCACTACTTTGAGCGCAGGTTGGCGTTCTTTGAGCCGAATAGCGGCATTAAGCCCTACTAAACCACTACCAATAACGGCCACATCTATATCCTTCAAGAAGGTTTCCCGTTCCCAATAACTGAGTTCGTACTGCATCGTAAGGGTTTATCTAGCCATGATTTGGCGGTCCATTTCCTGCATCGGTTGACCATATTGAGCAGCGCGTTGGTAATCAATTTGTGCACCTGCTTTATTGCCAGTTAATCCCTGTACCCGAGCGCGTTCGAGATAAGCCAGCCCAAAATCAGGTCTTATTTGGATGGCTCTGTCCAAATCGGCCTTGGAGTCGTTGAATTGTGATTTTACACGGCGCAACATGCCTCGTTCGTACAGCATATTGGCATCGTAAGGCTCCAATTTGAGGTATTCGGAATAATCATTGATCGCTTGGTCGTAGTTATTGAGGTTATAATAAACGATAGAGCGGTTGAAATACCCGTTTTTATTGGCCGGATCCAAGGCAACACCTTTATTCAAATCGACAAGTGCCGCTTCAAATTGACCAGACAAACCCTTTGCTGCACCGCGATTGATCAATGCTTCGGATTGGGTTTTAGGCTTTTTCTCCGAAAGTTCTATGGATTTATTATAATCGCTGAGTGCCTTTTGGAGGTTTTCGGCGGTTTTTGGGTCTTCTCTTTTCCCTGTGGATGCCAGATCAAAATAGGTTTTACCACGGCTATTGTACAATTCTGGATTATCGGGATCGACGTTTACTGCTGTGGTATAATCGGCTAAAGCACGTGCTACTTCACCTTTTTTGCGCAAATATTGGCCACGGTTCCAGTAGGGCAATGCCGATGTTGGTTTGTTTTTGGCTTTATCAAATTCGTATTTCATCACGTGCGACCACAATGTATCGCCATTTTTCCAAACACCTATTTGTCTTACGGTTAAAAACATAAATGCAGCCAATGCTACGCCAAATCCGAGATTCAAATAAAGGCTTTTGGAAGCATCTTCTCTATATTTGTCGTATAACCAAGCCGCTATGGCAAAAAAGCCAAAATATGGGACATACGTAAAACGATCGGCCAAATAACCTTGTCCTGCGCCAAAAAACTGGAGTACAGGTGCTACGTTTAAGAAAAAGAATAAGAAACCAAATACCCATACTCGGCGGTCGTTTTTCCACAACCAATATACCGCTGCCGCTACTGCCAAGAATACCACCGGTGACGCGTACACAAACCATTGCAATGGCTTTGGGTATGGGTACAATGGAGACATCGGTTCGGGGATAAACAACTTGAACAAATATACACTAAACGACCAAGTGGCAATACAAGCCCGGTCGATGATATTAAAACCAGTAATATCGTCGTTGGTAGAACCCTGTACTTTTAGGGTATAGATATTCGCCAAACCCATTGCCAAGGAAGCCAATAATAAAGGAACTTTCTCTACAATAATACGCATCGACCAAGCACGGCGCATCCAATAATCGACCACAAACATGGATACCACCAAAGTAACCGCCTGTACCTTGGAATACAGTGAAAACACCGCCAAGACCATAGATAGGATAAAAAACAGGCTGGCACGGCTCGAGTTAATTGCCTGTCGATAACGGATATAGCATTCCAAAGATGCAAAAAAGAACGCACCAAACAAAACGTCCTTACGCTCCGTAGCCCATGCCACCGATTCGACCCGCATCGGGTGAATACCCATGAGCAACCCGCCCAACAATGCACCCCAAGGGCCGATACCCAATAACATCAATACCCGCATGGCAAAAAATACCACAAATAGGTGCAGGATCAAATTATTGGTATGGACGGTGCGCACAAACTTTGCAAACGATACCTTGTCTTTAAAATCGGCATTGGTGGCTCGTTTTTCCATCGCAAAAGTCAGGATAGGCAAGGGGTTATAGTTACCGATCACGTTACCTTTTTCCAAACTAAATATATTGGAGAAGGTAGTGCTAAATGCCTCATTTTTACCCGCATTGATCACATTTTGGTTCTCTACGATATTGGGATCGTCGTCCCAATTCACGAGCTCGTTGTTTACCGAAGGCCAATAGCAGGCCAAAGTGACCAATAGCGCAATTGCAATTTGTAACCATCCAGAAGGCGTTAAATTACCTTTTTCAGCCTGAGTACCCTTGTTATAGGTAGCGGCTGTTTGAGGTTTTTTGGGTTGGTTTAGGTTTTTATTTTGTTTTGCCATTATTATATCGTTCCTTTAAAACGCAAATGTACGTTTTGTCTTTAATTTAACTTCTATCATTTCAGTTTGAGCTGTATATTTGCCTGATTTTTTTTGATAAACTTGAAATTGGAATCTATTTTGTTACCATTTCGAGGTTAAAAATTAGATTTTATACTTTGCTCGGTAGTTTTTTGCATAGAAATCATATGTAATTATCCAGTCCCTGTCCAAATTCCCGTAGGGAATGTATGTTTATAGGTGGAATGCAAAAATATCTCAATTCCCGTAGGGAATGTATGTTATTTTGTACGGTTTTTTACATAAAATCCCTACGGGATTTGGACGTGCGCTCCTATTCAGTCTATAAACATATATTCCCTCCGGGAATTATTTAGGGTGAATGGATAGTTACCATCATATGTTATACCACAAATCTATGCACAAAACCTAACAACGCTCAGTATGTAATTTCCTAAAAGAATCATATTTCATTCAAATACTATTATTCAAATAAATTTATGCAAATAGTACCTGCTTTTGATCTCATGGATGGCCGCCTTGTGCGATTGCGCCAAGGAGATTTTGGACAAAAAACAGAATACCCCGCTGACCCCTTAGAATTGGCGCGCGAAATGGAAGACGCGGGCATCAAACGCCTGCATATCGTGGATTTGGATGGCGCACGCGATGGTCGGCCCGTACACCTCCCGTTACTGGAAAAAATAGCAGGTCATACTAGATTAACCATCGACTACGGCGGCGGATTGCGTTCTATGGCGGCACTCCGTCAGGTTTGGGATGCTGGTGCTGCATTGTTTTCTGTAGGTAGCGTAGCCGTAAAGGCACCCGATGAATTTCGTGCTTGGGTGGAGCGTTTTGGTGCAGAAAAATTCTTGGTAGGCGCAGATGTGCGCGGTAAGCAATTGGCCGTACACGGCTGGACGGAGCAAACTGGACTTGATTTGTTCGAGTTCCTTAGCCGAGTAAACGCACTTGGGGTGACACAGTTTTCGGTAACAGATATTGCACGCGATGGTGAACTAAATGGCCCTTCGATGGATTTGTATAGGGAAGTACGGGAACGTTTTCCCGAAATTGAACTTACGGCCAGCGGAGGTATCAGTAACACCGCCGATTTTGAAGCGTTGCTCGATATTGGTTGTGCAGGTGTTATTGTGGGAAAAGCCTTTTTTGAAGGACTAGTGCCTATGAAGTTTTTTAGTGTTTATACCAAAAGTCTTACCTAATTTGAAATTTCAACTTACATCACATTATGTACCTACTGGTGACCAACCAACGGCTATCCAACAGTTGGTATCGGGGCTTGACCAAGGCGACCGCGCTCAAGTATTATTGGGTGTAACTGGTTCTGGTAAAACTTTTACAATGGCTAATGTCATTGCACAAGTAAACAAACCTACGCTGGTATTGACGCATAATAAAACCTTGACGGCTCAATTATACGGCGAGTTTCAAAGTTTTTTCCCTGATAATGCCGTGGAGTATTTCGTCAGTTATTACGATTACTACCAACCCGAGGCGTATATTGCGGTGTCCGATACGTATATCGAAAAAGATATGCAAATCAATGACTTAGTGGACAAACTTCGACTAAAAGCCACTTCGACGCTGCTTTCCGGCCGTCGCGATATCATTATCGTTGCCTCGGTGTCTTGTATCTATGGTATGGGCAATCCGGATGATTACAAATCGGGTATTATTCATATTTTTAAAGGGCAAAAAATTCCACGTACTCAATTTTTGTACGCCTTGACGGACAGTTTGTACTCCCGCACGGAAGCCGATTTTGGGCGTGCCACTTTCCGAGTAAAAGGCGATACGATTGATATTAACTTACCGTATGCCGATTGGGGGTATCGTGTTATCTTTTGGGGTGATGTGATTGAGTCGATTGAAATGATTGAAAAAGACTCTGGTAAACGGGTCAATAGCATGGATGAAGCGGCTATTTATCCCGCTCAATTATATGTTGCGCCTAAGGATAAAATGAACGAAATTATCCGCGAAATACAGGATGAGGCTGCTGCTCAAGAAAAATATTTTATCCGAGAAGGTCGCTCGTTGGAGGCTAAACGCATTGCGGAACGCACCAATTTCGACCTAGAGATGATCCGCGAATTGGGTTATTGCAGCGGTATTGAGAACTATTCCCGTTTTTTCGACCGCCGCGAGCCTGGTGCACGCCCATTCTGCCTGATGGATTATTTCCCTGATGATTATCTTCTAATTATTGATGAAAGCCATGTCACTATTCCGCAATTGCGTGGTATGTGGGGGGGCGACCGTGCGCGCAAGCAAATGCTGGTCAATTATGGTTTCCGTCTGCCTTCTGCTATGGATAACCGCCCGCAGAGTTTTGAGGAATTTGAATCCTTGGTGAATCAGGTGGTTTTTGTGAGTGCGACACCGGCTAATTACGAATTGGAAAAGACGGAGGGGCTTGTAGTAGAACAATTGGTGCGTCCGACTGGGCTGCTGGATCCGCCGATTGAGGTGCGGCCTTCGTTGAACCAAATTGATGATTTGATGGAGGAAATCCTTAAACGGATTGATGCCGATGAACGTACTTTGGTGACAACGCTTACCAAACGGATGGCCGAGGAATTGGCGGCTTACTTGACACGTCTTAATATCAAATGCCGATATATACACTCGGAAGTGGAGACGCTGGAACGGGTAGAAATTATCCGCGACTTGCGCCTTGGCGAGTATGATGTACTGATTGGGGTTAATTTGTTGCGCGAAGGGTTGGATATGCCGGAGGTGTCGCTAGTGGCTATTTTGGATGCGGATAAAGAGGGCTTTTTGCGCAATGCGCGGTCACTTACCCAAACTGCTGGTCGTGCTGCACGTAATTCAAATGGTAAGGTTATTTTTTATGCGGACAAAATAACGGATGGTATGCAGGATACGATAGACGAAACTAACCGCCGTCGTTCTATCCAAATTGCTTATAATGAGGCTAATGGTATTACGCCGCGTACGGTTTCGCGTACGCGTGAGGAGATTATGGCACAACGGAGTATCCTTGACGTGCGCGGTACTGAACCGACGCAGGCTTATTTTGAAAAGGAGGATTTGAACTTAGCGGCAGAACCGATACTGGCTTATGCTTCTAAGGGGCAGTTGGAAAAAATGGTGCAGCAAGCGGAAGAGAACATGAAAAAGGCTGCTAAAGACCTTGACTTCTTGACGGCTGCGCAGTTTAGGGATGAAATGATGGCGATCAAAAAGATGATTAAGGATTGATCTGGGGGGGGACAATTCTTTTCTTTGATGAATGTAGCGTACACTTTTTTTCTACCACAAAAGTGCACAATAGTTCACAAAAGCGTAGAGTGACGCTTCGCTTGTTTTTAGTGCACAAAAGCGTAGAGTAGCACTTCGCTTGTTTTTAGTGTACAAAAGTGCCTGAAAGTATTTTTGGGTTGATATTACTCAACTCCCAACCAACTCAAAAACTCATCTTTGTTATTTCTGGCTACACTTACCATTTTTTTGTTTTTCATTGCTACAAAACCATCACGAGAATAATGGTCGATATAAGTTTTGTTGACTACGTGTGAGCGGTGCGTTCTAAAAAACATTTGATGCGGTAATTTTAGGAACAATTCGTTGAGGGAACGCGGTATTTTTAGCGGTTCTTTTACATTATTCAAGTGGATAAAGCAGCTGTTGTCATTGGCATCGCACCATACAATATCGTCGCTATTGATCATCCGAATGCCTTGCTCCATGGGTACGGCAATTTGTTTTGATACCACTTGCTCGCCCAAAATACGCCACGCTTTTTGTACAGATTCTTTGAGTTCATCCTCATCAATGGGTTTTAGGAGGTAATCTAAAGCATTGTTTTTAATGGCTTTGATCGCATAATTGTCGTAAGCCGTAGTGAAAATCACCTTAAAATTGATGTGTTGCAATCGCGCAAGTACATCAAAACCCGTCATGGAGCCGAGATTGACATCCAAAAAGACCAAATCGGGTTGTTGTGCTGCAATTTTTTGAATGGCTTCTTCGCCCGTGCTACAGGTGTCGATAATATCTACCACAGGACATTTGTTGGTCAATTTGATAATCAGGTTGTCCAGTCCTGTTTTTTCATCTTCTACAATAATTGCTCTCATGCACTAATATTTTGTATAGGTAAAGTGATGGTGACGCGGGTACCCGCTGCCGAGCCATCGGGGTGGTATAGATCTTCGGTAACAATTTGGCTACCTTTTAATTGGTATAACTTTTCGATCCGCTCTTCGGTAATCACCAAGCCAAAAGAAGGGCGCGACATCACAGATTCCGCTTTAAACTGTGCAGAACGAACACGCCCAACGCCATTGTCTTCAACGATACATTGATACAGATTATCGTCTTTTTTAATTGTTTTAATGCTGACCAATCCAGCACCTGTTTTAGGTACAATACCATGCCAAATGGCATTTTCCACAAAGGGTTGTAGTATCATGGGCGGCACAGCAATTTGGTCTTTATTAAGGGCTTTATCGAGGTCGAATTGATATTGCAAGCGGTCATCCATCCGCAATTGCTCCAGATTCATAAAATACTTGAGCATATCGAGTTCTTCTCCAAGCGCGATAGACTCGCTGCGGGAATTATTGAGGATAATACGGCATAACCTAGAAAATTGAATGATATAATACGATGCCTCTTTATTGCGGTTTTGGTTCACCAAGGAGTCGATAGCATTGAGCGCATTGGAGATAAAATGTGGGTTCATTTGCGCCCGCAAGGCTTCCATTCGGCTGTTCAATTCGCGGTTCATATTGATGATATTGCGCCGCTGGTACATATTATAGAAAGCCATTACTGTAAATCCCAAGATGGCTAATCCTATAAAAATAGCATATTTTAAGTTCGTACGTTCTTCTTGGATGGTGCGTTCTTGTGCCTCATTATAGCCTTCTGTTAATTTTTTTTGGGCATCAACTATACTTGTTTGGCTTTTTACCAATGCTTCTTTATAAGTATTGATCGCATCTGCTTTGATCGTATCACAATTATTTAAGTACTCACAGGTAAATTCCATATTTGCATAGATCCAGTCAATATCTTTGGGTTTACCGTTTGTTTTTGCGAATTCTAATGAATTTTTAAAATACTGAAATGCTGTATCTGCTAATGCTATTTCGCGTTTATTGTAGGGGTATTTTTGATTTTCGGTGATTTTTAATTGTTTTTTGCGTTCTTTGGAGTAATGATACAATCTTTGATTGTAAGCCATACCCAACCGCATCAAGTAAGCATAATCTCTATTGCCCTTGACTGGTGGAGACTGGTGAAATTGTATGATTTTTTCAAAGTTTTCATCAGTTGGGAAATTGACATATCTGAGAAGATGTACATTAAAATAAGCTAAAAAAGCTTCTTGCTGATAAATTTTAAACTCATCTTTCATAAAGGCATTTACGCTTAGGTTTGCATAAGCAATAGCATCATCATACTTTTGCTGGTCAAGCATTGTATTGCATAAATTCAGGTAGATCCGACCAATACGCGTACTATCCCCTGTTTGCCGATAGAGTTGTAGGCTTTTGAGTAATAATTTATGTTGTTCTTTAGGGTTAATATTAGCGGAGACGAGATTCCAATAGGCTAAGATCCAATTAGAATCCCGCGTATGATTTTTTATTTTTGGAATAAGTAAAGCTGCTTCCTTGAGATAATTGGTAGGACTTATTGTATCTTGATTAATATCCAGGGTTACTCCAGCTTTTAGGCACAGTGACCATGACAAGCCAGCCGGTTCATCAATCTGGCGGAACAAATCGGTACTCAACGATGCCAAATAAAGGGTGTTGGATAAATTTTCGTTGGTATTATATTGGAAATCCAACCAAGATAACCAAAGTGCCGCATGCGCGATTAGTTTTTTATCGGCACGCACCTTAGCGCGAAAATAGGCTTCATTTGCTACTTTTAAGGCTAATTCAGGATTTTTGTAATGTTCTCTTTGGGCAATATCCAGCAAATAACTAATTTTTTTGCCTTCAAAATAAAAACCATTCATACCCGATACAATACTATCGGGCAATGAATGATTGGTTGTTTGCGCTACCTGCCAAGCATATATATTTGCTGAGGAACAAACGGTAAATAAATACAATAACAGGTATTTCAACATTACTTTAACTTAATCCGTTGGATGGGTTATTTGTGATTTTGGAAGGATTCTTTGTATCAATAACAGGTGGTGGTTCTACACTATCCGCGGATACGAATCCCTCCATACTTCTCGAAGAGTTACGGGTGTCAATCACCGGAGGTGGATTGCCCATTACATAAGCAGTGATAAGACCATCGGTATAATCCAACAATTGTTCTGTCATTGCCACTAAGTCAGCATCATTACTGCTGGACAGTTGCGCAAGTAAGTCATTCTTAAAATTTTGATAAGTTGCCATGTTCAAATATTTTTAGCGTTAAGGAACGAGTAAACAATAACTTATCACTTTTTGATGATTCCTTTCTACCCATACTGCCCATTTTTTTCTTTAAATAGCCCCACTATTCGCAAAAAAAAATACTTGTCTGGGCAAAAAGTAACCTACCCAAAAGTAACAAGTTATTATTTACTCGTTCCTGAAATAAAGAAGGCCGATTAAAAACGTGTAAATAAATTAGGCGTAAAACTACGATAATGTATTGGGATTAATCAACATTCCACGGTGAAAAACTATTTTTAATAAGCGAAAGTTCCATTTGATGTGGTGAAATATAAAAATACCCTTACTTTTGCAGTCTATCACCGTCGTTTGACCATACCGTCATTTTTAAATTTCCTATCACATGAGAGAAGATTTTCTCCATTTCTTGTGGCGTACGCGCCGCTTTGAGGCAAATAACCTCAGCACTACCGATCAGCAACCGCTTATTATCCTCCAGCCTGGAGCGTATAATTCCCATGCTGGCCCCGATTTTTTTAATGGTCGTATCCGCCTCGGCACTACCGAATGGGCGGGTAATATCGAAATGCACGTCCGTTCCTCCGAATGGAACATACATGGCCATAGCGCCGATCCCGCTTATGATAATGTGATCCTCCACGTGGTATGGGAGGACGATAAGCCCATCTACCGCACCAATGGTGAACTAATTCCGTGCCTGATCCTCCGCAACCATGTGAATGCCAAACTCCAAATCAGTTACGAACAACTGATGCAGGGCGAAAAATGGATACCTTGCGCCACAAGGTTCTTAGAAACACCCCCAATTGTACGTTTGAATTGGTACGACCGACTCAGTACTGAGCGGTTGGAACAAAAAACGATTGATCTGGCTGCGCAATTGGCCGCCACCGAAAACCATTGGGAGGAAGCATTTTATCGTATTTTAGCGCGTTCTTTTGGCTTGAAAGTCAATTCTGAACCATTCGAAATGCTGGCGCGTTCGTTGCCTGCTAGCATTTTGGCCAAACATAAAACTGATCTTTTTCAGATAGAGTCATTGCTTTTTGGGCAAGCGGGTTTGTTGGATGCCGATTTTAAAGAAGAATACCCCAAACACCTCGCCAAAGAATACCGTTATTTACAACAAAAGTATGGTTTAGTGCCAATGGATGGTAGTTTATGGAAATTTTTGAGGTTACGCCCAGCCAATTTTCCAACAGTACGCATTGCCCAATTCGCGGTATTGGTGCACCAATCTGTACATCTGTTCTCTCAAATTTTGGAAGCCGAAACTACCGATATTGTTGAAAATTTATTTCAAATAGAATTGAGTGGCTATTGGCTTACCCATTATCGTTTTGACGCACCATCCACCAAACGCGATAAGCGCCTAGGCAGTGATTTTTTCAATACACTCCTGATCAATACGCTTATTCCCAGCTTGTTTTTATATGGTAAAACACGCCACTTATACCATATTCAAACAAAAGCGATCGGTTGGCTCGAAGATTTGCCAGCAGAGGCCAATGCCATTATCGAAGGCTGGAAAGCACTAGGATTGAAGCCGCGCAATGGCAATGAAACACAGGCATTGCTGCAACTCAAACATAAATACTGCGATCAAAAAAGGTGTATGGAATGTGCCATTGGAGGCTACCTTATTCAATAATCGGAGCGATTAGCATCCCAACGTATTCATCCTCTTTTGTCCGCATGAGTGCAGCATCTGCTGGGGTTTTGTCGCCATAACCCGCCAAATGCAGTGCCCCATGCGCCATAACGCGCAATAATTCATTTAAAAAAGGTACGCCAATTTGCGCCGCATTATCTTTTACCCGATCGACGCTGATATACATATCGCCATGAATGACGTTATCCGTATTCTGAAAAGTGATAATATCGGTATAATAATCATGCTGGAGGTAATCGATATTGACCTGCAACAAATGCTCATCGGAACAAAAAATATAACTGGCTTCTAGCAGTCGCTTGCCTTCGCGTTCGGCCATTTGTGTCAACCAAACGGAAAGGGCTGCTTCATCGGGTAAGCCATCGGGAATATCCACATCCTCGGCGTACAGATTTACGGGGTGGAGTGGTGTTTCTTCTTCGAAAAAGAGATCGGGAAATTGCACGAATTGTGTGTTTTTATAGTAAAAAAATAACGTGATTGTTTGGATTGGACACGGATTGGACACGGATTAACACGGATTAGATACGGATTTATCTGTTTTTGCTTAATAAAAATCCGTTTTTTATTGAAACCTTTTAAGATCCGTGTCCAATCCGTGTTAATCCGTGTCCAATCCGTGTGCTATCCAAATAGTTTATCACCCCGCGCTAATGTATCCAAGATTTAAAATATTTGCCATCATCAATCCGCAGTGCATTTTCTGTCACCATCAATGGGCGGAAAGTATCGATCATTACGGCCAGTTCCGCCGTTTCTTTCAGGCCAATACTCCGCTCGTATGCACCGGGATGCGGGCCGTGCGGAATACCTCCGGGATGCAGCGTAATATGCCCTTGTTCTATATTGTTACGGCTCATAAAATCGCCATCCACGTAATACAACATTTCATCAGAGTCGATATTGGAGTGGTTATAGGGTGCTGGAATAGCCCGCGGATGGTAATCGTACAAGCGCGGACAAAAAGAACAGATCACAAATGCTTTGGTCTCAAAATTTTGATGCACTGGCGGCGGTTGGTGTACGCGGCCTGTAATAGGTTCAAAATTATGGATCGAAAAAGCGTAAGGGTAATTGTAACCATCCCAACCCACCACATCAAATGGGTGTGAAGCGTAGGTAATATGGTGCAAATGACCTTGTTTTTTTACTTTTATCAAAAAATCGCCCTGCTCATCGTGCGTTTCCAAATCGGTTGGCAATTTGTAATCCCGTTCGCAAAACGGCGAATGCTCCAGCAATTGGCCAAAATGATTCCGGTAACGCTTGGGCGTATAAATAGGGTGAAACGACTCGGCGTACAATAGCCGATTAACAGTGGTATCAAAATCAATTTGATAGATCATTCCCCTCGGAATAACGATATAATCACCGTATTCAAACCGCAGATTACCCACCAATGTACGCAAGGTGCCACTACCTTGATGGATAAAAAGCAATTCGTCGGCATCCGCATTTTTGTAAAAATAATCACGGAGTGATTTACGGGGTGCCGCCAATCCAATATGAATATCGCTATTGACCAATAATGGTTCGCGGCTATCGAGGAAATCGTCTTGCGGTGCTATTTGAAAGCCTTGCAGCAGCCGCGAAGTCATGTTTTTGTCCACCGCAATTTTTGGACTTACGTCTAGTGTTTCGCCCAATTCCTTTACCATTGTTGGGCGGTGGTGGTGGTATAATAACGACGACATCCCATCGAAACCAATCGTTCCGAATAGTTGCTCGTAATATAAGCCACCTTGTGGTTTTTCAAATATGGTGTGGCGTTTTTGGGGAATCTCGCCGAGTTTGTGGTATATGGGCATGTTATGATAAGTAATTTAACGGTAAAGGTACAAATAATCCTAAATTACGCTTTTCTTTGCAGCGATAAAACGTAAAAATTTAGCCGCTCCCATTTCGGCTCAAAAAGGTCAAACTGGCTAAATTTTTACACTAAAACAATGAAACATGGCCAATTCCATCGAAATAACAACCACTCAAAATGTAACCATCGAATACGAACCCGCCAAACTGCGGAATCGGATGATTGCATTTGTCATCGACATAGCTGTTGTAATATTCGGTTATTATATCCTATTTTTTTTAATTCTTGCAATATTTGAAGAGGGTGGACTGAATCAATGGTGGCGAATATTTTTTATGATTTTAGGGTTTGTGAGTTATTTCTTGTACCATATTATCAGCGAAGTCGTTTTTCAGGGACAATCGTTGGGCAAGCGCGCTACCAATAGTAAAGTGGTTCGGCTCGACGGAAAAGAGCCACAATGGAGCGATGTAGTGCTGCGCGCCATGCTTCAAATCGTAGATATTTTCTTTTCCGCAGGTATTATTGGCATTATTTTGATCAAAACCACACCCAAGGGGCAACGCCTCGGCGATATGGCCGCCAATACAGCTGTCATTAAATTGCAAGGTACTTATGGGCGGTTTACATTGGGCGAAATTTTGAATATTGCCTCCATTAGTAATTACCAACCGATATACCCACAAGTACGTACTTTGAACGAAAATGACATGATTTTAATCAAAAATACGCTTGCTAGGTACCAAAAATACCCCAATGAGGCACATGCTTCGGCCATAGATACCTTGAGTGATCGGCTCATGGAATTGCTCGGAATACCACAGATTACTACCCAAAGAACTGATTTTTTAAAAACCCTCCTTCGCGATTATATAGTGCTTACTCGTTAACATTTTGAAAACCCTATGCATAAAATACACATAATCAACTACGGTATTGCTACTTTTGTGCCGCTATGCAGCAAACACTCGAAGAATTTAATGGCGTAATTCAACAATGCCGCTCGCTTTTTGTCGCTAAAACCAAGGACTATGGCACCGCTTGGCGTATCCTGCGTACCCGCAGTATTACCGATCAGCTTTATATCAAAGCCTTACGTATCCGAAGTATTGAGGAAAAAGGCGCGCAAAAAGTAGGCGATTCCATTGCCTCCGAATTTATTGGGCTGGTCAATTACAGCATCTTGGCATTGGTTCAGATGGAACTACCGCCGGACGCACCCATGGAACTCTCGGTAACAGAAGCAACCCAACGCTACGATACCCATGTAGCCGAGAATATTCGACTTTTACAAGCCAAAAACCACGACTATGGCGAAGCATGGCGACTCATGCGGGTAAGTAGTATGACCGATCTTATCCTTCAAAAACTACTCCGAATCAAGCAAATTGAAGATAATGACGGCACAACCACCGTATCCGAAGGATTGGAAGCCAATTACAGGGATATTATAAACTATGCCGTTTTTGCCCTGATAAAAGAGGGACACCATTCGTAAATAAAGTATTATATACCATAAATCATACATTAAAATATGACTTCATTGCCATCGTTGCTGACCATTTTTGCTATTATTGGCGGCATTTTAACCTTTTTGACACGTAGCACCTCCAAGAACCTCTTCATGAGTTTCTTACAGTATTTTTGTGGGGTATGGTTTATTTTTTCCGGCTTGGTCAAAGCCGTGGATCCTATTGGAACCGCCTATAAAATGGAGGACTATTTTGTTCAGTTTGAAAGCACATTTGCGGGTCTCCAAAACTTTTTTAGCGGCCTAGCACCCATGTTCCCCGCACTCTCTCAACAAAGTACGGGCTTCTCTATTTTTATGGTTGCCCTCGAAATTATTTTGGGTGCAATGCTGATGGTGGGTTACCGCAACAAGTTTACAGCATGGTTATTTTTTCTGATCGTTGTATTTTTTACCCTGCTAACGGGCTTTACATATATGACCGGTTATGTACCATCGGAGGCCAATTTCTTCGATTTTGCTAAATGGGGTCCGTATGTAAAAACACAAATGCGCGTAACAGATTGCGGTTGTTTCGGCGATTTTATCAAACTCGATCCGCGTATCTCCTTTTTCAAAGACCTTGGCTTGATGGTACCTGCCCTGCTCTTCTTGTTCCGCTCTAAGTGGATGCACGAAATTTTCAAAAACAAACAAGGGCTCATTGTATTATTAGTGACTGTTGCAACGGCATATCTCTGCTATTACAGTACTTACCAAAACTTGCCAATTGTGGATTTCCGCCCCTTCAAAATTGGGAATAATATCCGCGAAATGAAAGAACTCGAAGCACAAGCACGCAGCAATATACAAGTAACGGGTTGGGTACTCGAAAATACTAAAACAGGCGAAGTAATAACATTTATGGAACCTGATCCTAAAAAGATCACTTATTACAAAGAGTATTCAAAAGCCGACGGCTGGAAGGTAAAAGACCAGATCAAAACAGAGCCTTATATCGAGAAAGACGGCCAAAAAATATTTATCAAAGAGACAAAAGTCAGCGATTTTGCCGTTGAAGATGCCCAAAATGGTGAAGTAGGCGAAGACTTACTCAGCGAAAAAGGATATAGCCTGATGATTGTAGCCTACCACTTGGAAGGCAAAGTGGAGAAAGAAACTTATACGGTACGCGATACCGTTTGGGCTTCCGATACTGTACGCGTCAGCAAAGATTCGATCACGATCACCAAGCGTTTTGCTTCAGAAAATAACCGCCAGGAAACGCGCGAGATATTTACACCAGAGACGCATTACGGCGATTTGTTCAAAAACAAAGTAAATCCCGCTGCCGAAGCCGCTCAAAAAGCAGGTTGGAAAGTATATGCGATCACCGCTATTCCAGACGGCGATAATGGTCAGGGCTTGCGCACCAAAACTGGCGCAACTTACCCATTCTATCGTGCTGATGAAAAACTGCTCAAAACCATCATCCGCGCCAATCCGGGCTTTGTCGTTCTCAAAGATGGTGTGGTATTGGATATGTACCACCATAAGCACCTCCCAACAGGCGAGGCTTTGTTGTCGAAGCATAAATAGACCCAAAAACGTATGTTCGAATCACTGCGCAAAAAAAGCGCTATCAATGCCTTAAAAGCGTTGCTCAAAACCCAAAAAAGGGAACGAAAAACTTGGTCGTTGGACAATGCCGCTACTATAGCGGTATTGTTCGACGCTACTTCGGAAAAAACGCGCAAAGAAGCACTCGAATGGGCCGCCGAACTCGGAAAGGGTAGCAAAAAAGTGACTTTACTCGGTTTTTTTAACGATAAAAAACCACCAGTGAGTACTCCCGATTTTGACTTCTTTTTCTTGAAAGAAACCACTTGGAATTACGCCCCAAAAAGCGAAAAAGCCCTCCGCTTTATGAAGGCTAAAACAGATGTGCTTTTGGTACTGAACCCCAATCAACTTATACCATTGGAATGGGTAGCCGTACAACACCCGGCTGCTATGAAAATTGGGATGCCTACCGAAAACCCGCATGATTTTGACTTGCAAATAGAAATCCCTGCGGATAAAGGTATTCCTTATTTTGCGCAGCAATTGAAATTCTATTTACAAAAAATTAAATAACAACGACCATGACTGATCTAAAACAACGCTTCAGGGGCACTGGTGTTGCCTTAGTAACGCCTTTTGAAAAAAGTGGTAATATCGATTGGGCCGATCTCGAGAAACTGATCGAGCACGTGATTGCCGGAGGCGTAGAGTTTTTGGTGAGTCTGGGTACTACTGGCGAATCGGTGACCTTGAGCGACGAAGAGCATCGCGCAGTATTAGATTTTACCATCAAAATTAACCGCGGTCGGCTTCCGATCGTAGCGGGTATTTTTGGTGGCAACAATACACAAGCCCTCGTAGAAAAGATAAAAAACTATAATTTTGAGGGTATCGATGCTTTATTGAGCAGCAATCCATCGTATAGCCGTCCGGGGCAGGAAGGTCTTTTTTTGCATTATATGGCGGTGGCCGAAATATCACCATTGCCGATCATTATTTACAATGTACCCAGTCGTACAGGTAGTAATATCAATGCAGAAACGACATTGAGATTGGCCAATGCCAGTGATAAATTTTTAGGAATCAAGGAAGCGTCCAATGATTTGTATCAAGTGATGAAAATTATCAAGGGCAGCCCTAAAGATTTTTTAGTACTCAGTGGCGACGATTTTATGACCCTACCCATCATTGCCTCTGGGGGTGATGGTGTTATTTCGGTTATTGCCAATACCTTACCACGGCCATTTACCGAAATGACCCGTGCCGCCTTGCGGATGGATATGGTGGCTGCACAGAAATATAATGCTAAATTATTGGAGTTTTATCGTCTTTTGTTCCTCGAGGGCAATCCCGTGGGCGTAAAAGCCGCACTAGAACTCCAAAATATCTGTAGCCGCGAAGTACGCTTACCACTCACGCCTATGAGCGAACAAGGCGTACACCTGATTATGTCCGAATTGGAAAAATTAGACGGAAATTAAAAAAAGCACTATGTTTGCAGTGATGGACATTATGCGACCCTAATTCCGTATAATAATATAAATGAATCGACAATTTTACATACTCGCAGCATTAGCGGTTTTACTCATTTTCCTATTCTACACAATAGGAAATAAAAACCAAAAACCGCGTTTCGATTGGAATGAATCGGGATCGCAGCAATCCGTATATAACGAAAGCAATACACAACCCTACGGCAGCAGAGTGTTCCATCAAATACTGGACAACTATTTTCCCAATGAGACGCTGACCGATATAAAGGACAATATAGCAAAGACATTACCCCAAAAAGAAACCCTCACCAATGGGAATTACGTATTTATAGGATCTGGGCTATACCTCGATTCGATGGATACCCAAAGTCTGCTCCACTTCGTCAAAAACGGCAATACCGCATTAATCATCAGCAAAACGATTCCTTTCGACCTGATGAACCTCATCTATTACGATGAATGCACTAAATACGAAGGCTGGGACGATTACGCGCAATACCTCGATACTAGTGCCTCAATGCGCTTGCTCGCGCCGGATAGTATTCCATCGAACCAAGTAAAATACGCGGTACAAAACCGCACAAAACCTTATCAGTGGTCTTATATCCCATCCTATGTTTTTTGTCCAGAGCAACAACCTTTTCCAGTCGGTTATATAGAAAAGGATTCGATGATAAATTTCGCCGTTTTTCCCCATGGGAAAGGCCGTTTTTTACTCCATACCACACCGCTTAATTTTTCCAATATGAACTTGCTCCGGGCAGAGGCGCAGCCATATACGGAGGGTGTATTGTCGTATTTGGAGGAAGGCCCTATTTGGTGGGATGGCTTTAGCAGGGTATCGGAGCAGTTGACAAGGCACCGTAACAACAGGCGTTCGGGTGGCAGTGGACTGCCCGAAGAGCATCTATTGTCATTTATATTGCAAAAAGAAGCATTGGCTTGGGCCTGGTATATTTTATTGGGTTTGGCGTTGCTGTACCTAATATTCCGCACTTTGCGCAAGCAGCGGGCTATTCCGGTATTACCCAAAAACGAAAACTCCTCGTACGAGTTTATTAAAACGATCAGTAATTTGCATTTCAAATCGGGCAATTTTAAAGGCATTAGCATACAAGCCATGAAATTGTTTTTGGCCAGTATTCGCGAAAAATACGGTTTGTCCGCTTCTGTTGATCCTGTGACGCATCAAATTTACCGAATGGACGAAGATTATTACCGAAAACTAGCGCACCGAAGCGGTATTGATGAGCAACAAATCCGCGTGATGTTTACGCAATACGAAACGATTTCAAGGTTTGAACCTACGGAGCAACATGCTGTCGATTTTTATATGTCGATGGAGGGGTTTTGGAAGAAGGCGAATGGGCGTTGAGGATGTTTTATGTGAAAATATGGTTTGCATCTCTAAGGAATATATTCGATCGCATTACTGTGTCTATAAAAATTCGTTTAAATGCTTGGATGCGTATTTGAAACAGAATTAATACGCTACTTTTGCCAAAGTAATCATACACTAGCACATGAGCAAAATAAGAATTAAGAACTTCGGCCCCATAAAAGAGGGCTATCTGGAAAATGATGGCTGGCTTGAGGTTAAAAAGGTTTCGGTGTTTATCGGTAATCAAGGTTCGGGCAAAAGCACGGTGGCGAAGCTGATTTCAACGTTTATGTGGTTAGAAAAAGCGTTGATTAGGGGTGATGTAAAGACGCCGATTAGTAGTAAAGACTTTATTAAATTGATTGAATTTCATAGGATCGAAAATTATTTAGAACCAATTACAGAAATTGAATATAAAGGAGATGTTTACCATTTAAAGTTGGTGAATAACTCAACAAAAAAGGCAATTGAAGCAACTAAATTGAATGATAAAGTAGTTCGATTACCTAAAATCATGTATGTCCCTGCTGAACGGAATTTTTTGAGTTCGATTGAAAACATTAGCAAAGTATCTGACCTAATAGTAGGAAGTTTAAAGAATTATTTAATTGAATTTAGAAATGCACAATTAGCCAACAAAGGTAAAGCGATTGATTTGCCTATTAATAATACCAAAGTGGTCTATGACTCGAAAGATGACGTGAATTACTTGGAGTTTGAGGGTAAACGATTAAAACTTTCTCATGCATCAAGTGGATTTCATTCTATTGTTCCGCTCCATTGGGTAACCAAGTATTTGACTGATTTTGTAAAGCAGGACGAAAAAAAACTGTTAGAATTGTTGAGTACCGATCAAACGGTTCGAAGAAACAACGAATTGAAAGCACTAAATACACAAGGACTTGATGAAAAAGCATTGCGGACAAGAGAAAAAGAGATCAATGAGAAGTATATATGTAACTACTTTGTAAACATTGTAGAAGAGCCGGAGCAGAATTTGTTCCCGACTTCGCAAAGGTTATTGCTAAATAGTCTTTTGGCCTTTAATAATGGAAATAATATATTGGTTATGACTACGCATAGCCCATATTTATTGGTTTACTTAACGCTTTGTGTAGAAGCAGACAGGCTAAAACAAAAAATGAAAACGGAAGATTTAAAATCTAAACTAAGCGAAGTTGTTCCGTTGTCATCAACAGTTGATGGAAAAGACTTGGTACTCTATCAGTTAGATGAGCAAACAGGAACAATTATAAAATTAAAAGGTTATAAAGAATTGCCCTCAGACGAGAATAAACTTAATGATGGATTGATTGAGGCAAATGATGATTTCTCCAAATTGTTAGACTTAGAAGATATATGCCAGTAGATTTTTTTGCAACACCGTGCAATAATCTTCAAGGTAATTGCCAGACTGAACCTATTCACTGTTTACAACCTATCCCGAATAATATTTTTGGTATCAGCGATTTAGGTGGGGGAAATAACTTGCCAGCAAAAATAAATGCTATAAATCCTGATCCAAAAACTGATTTGATTGTAGTTAATAATTCTAATACTCCAGTAACCTATAAATCGGTGGATTGGTGTGTGCCTATATGGAGAAAAGGGACTTATAATCTTGATGATGAAAACAGAACAAATATTCAGTTTTCATCGGACTCAGTTTTTGTACAAGGAAATGAACAGATAAAAAGATGCGAAGGCTTTCTTCAATATGGTAATTCCATTCTATTTATTGAAATAAAAAACCAGTCAGGTGGCAGAGGTTGGTTAAAAGATGCCAGGGAAAAATTTGAGGAAACAATATTGAGTTTTCGGGAGCATAATCCTGCTTTGGCGAATCGAGTTATAAAGCCAATATTATGTAATCCATCTTTTTCTGGTCCACATCAAAATGAGACTGTTCAAAAGAAAATCTTAAAGGATAAAGTTGGTTTAGATTTTATGAGGCAAGACAGTATAACTATTTAAGTAGTGCCGTGGTGGAAGCCTTTGGCACACAACGAATCATGTATGGCTCTGATTGGCCTGTATGTGTATTAGCGGCCAATTACGAACAGCAATTTGGTATCGTGAAAGCGTATTCTTCGAATTTTAGTACGACAGAACAAGATTTGTTCTTTGGTAAAAATACTATTTATTTTTATCATTTGTAATCAAAGGAACGGTGTTGGAATAAAGGTACAATGGATGCATATCTTTTGCCTTTAGTTCTTAAAAGTGTACCCCTGTTTGTATGCCATTCAAAATACTATTTCGTCAATTCATTGAATCATTCGTATCATTCGTCGGTTTCTTTCGTACTAAGTACAACTTTTTAATAAAAATTTCGTCTAAAGCAGCACTAATAGTATTGCTCTGAATGGAGCAAAATTCAAATAACGGATTAAAAATATGATGTTTAGCCAACAAACCCAATTTTCCAAAGGTATATTTATCTTCGCACTCTTACTCGTGGGCTTTCAATTATCGGCCCAACGCGATAAATATTTTATTAGTGGCCGCGTAGTAGATGCTTCTAATAACGACCCTATTCCTTATGCAACCGTAGGTGCACCGGGTACGAGTTTTGGTACCCGTACCGACGATGAGGGCATTTACCGGCTGCCTACCAATGTCAAAATCAAAGAACTGCGATTCCTCTGTGTGGGCTACAAGGCCATTACCATACCGATCACCGGCGACTCTTTGAGGATCACCATAGATATTGCGCTGGAGCCTCAAACAGAAGCACTCAAAGAAGTCATCATCAAACCAAAAAAATACCGCAATAAAAACAATCCTACGGTGGCACTCATCAATTTGGTGGTGGATAACCGCGATAAAAATCGGGTGGAAAACATCAGTACCTTCAAAGAGGAACAGTACGAAAAGATTATGATGGGCATCACCAACCTATCCGAAAAAACCAAAAACCGCAAGTCCCTCAAATCTTGGAAATTTGTGATGGACAACGTGGACACCACCAAACTCAAAGGAGCGGGTATTGTTCCGGCTTACCTACAAGAGAATGTTCAAGATTTTTATAGTAAAAATGATCCTAAACGCAATAAAATACGCGTAAAAGGCACACAACAGGTGCTTTTCCCGCTTATGGATCAAGATGGTATTGACCGTTATGTGCGTTATTTGTATCAGGATGTCAATATATACGACAATTATGTAGTACTCCTCACCGATCACTTTTTAAGCCCTATTGCCAATAATGCACCGCTATTTTACCGCTATTACCCCGTGGATACCACCGTCGAGAATGGTAGTAAAATTGTACGCCTTCAGTTTTTCCCGCGCAACAAAACGGATATGCTCCTGCAAGGCGAACTTTATGTGGCCTTAGATAGTACGTACCCGGTAACAAAAATCACGTTTACCGTAAATCCTAATGTCAACCTCAACTGGGCGCGTTACCTCGATGTGACACAAGAATTTCAAAAAATGTCGAATGGCAAATGGGTACTCTTTGAAGAAACCCTCGATATTGACCTTGGTATTACCAAACGCAGCGTCGGCGTGTATGGACAACGCTTTCTTTCACACCGCAACCCACAAGTAGGTATTCCGCTGGAAGATAGTCTTTTTCAAGGGATTGGTGATCGGGTCGTATTGGCTGGTGCTGTAAAAAAAGATACATCTTATTGGAGGCAAACACGTCATATTAACCTGACCCAAACAGAGGCCGCCACTTATACTAATATTGATAGTTTACAAAAGACCCGCTTGTTTACAAAGGTAAGTAAGGCGGTCACTACCATTGCATTGGGGTATTACAAGCCCAAAAATGGCAGTATTGAGATCGGACGTATCAATTCGTTTTACTCTTTCAACGATGTGGAAGGCGATCGTTTGCGGTTTGGTGGCCGCACCAACCCGAAATTTAGTAAAAAGTACAATTTTGAAGGGTTTGGGGCTTATGGACTTAAAGATAAGCGTTGGAAATATGGCGTTGCGGCCAATATATCGCTGGCCAAAGACCGCTCGTACAATAATTTCCCGTACAATATGATTCGCGTCAATTACCAACAGGATTTGACCATTCCTGGCGCAATACAAAATGGCCCTTTTGCTACGAATAACCTCTTTACGTCTTTTACCCGCGCCAGCAACGACCGTTTCTTTTTCCAGAAAAAACTCGTGGTGCAGTATGAAAAGGAGTACCGCAATAATTTTTCGTATATGATCGGTTTTGAGCACCGCGATCTTACCCCTCAAGGTAGCCTACGGTTTGTTTCTACCGAGGATGCACTACCTACCGAAAACCCAATTATTACCGCTAAACCATTTATTCAGGTGCGTTATGCGCCCGGTGAGGAGTTTTATCAAAACATGAACGGTTGGCGGCAGCGTATCCGTTTCAATTTTATCGGAACGGCTAGGTATGCGCGTGGCGTATCCGGTATAGCGGGCAGTGAGTACGATTTTGACGAAGTAGTACTCACCGCCTATAAGTTTTCAAATACCTACCCGTTTGGTTATAATTATTGTTTCTTGGAAGCAGGTGGTATTTTTGGTAAAGTACCTTATCCTTTGTTGGCAGTACACCGTGGTAATCAATCTATTACCTATCGATTTATGACCTATAATATGATGAACTTTATGGAATTTGTGAGTGATCGGTATGTAGCACTCAATATGGAGCAATCTTTTTATGGTTTTTTTACCAATAAAATTCCTTTAGTGAAAAAACTCAAACTTCGCGAAATTGCCACCGTAAAAGTCCTTTACGGCCAAGTTAGCAAACAAAATCAGCCAACGAAAGGTTCTGGATTGTACGAATTACCGACTTACGCCGATGGCCGCCCACTCAGTTATACGCTGGAAGGGAAACCATATGTTGAAGCGAGTATTGGCATAAGCAATATTTTCAAAGTGATACGATTGGAATTGGTGCGTCGATTTACGTATTTGGATCATCCACAAACGGCTAAATACGGATTTCGGGTTTCAGGACAAATGCAGTTCTAACCACTAAGTAATGTCCATTCAGCATGCATTATCCATTTTGCTCCAAACAGAGATCGTTTTGGTGCAAACACTCAAATCCTTTGATATTGTGGTGTTAAAAGTGGAAAATGCAGCAGGACAGGCTTGGGTTGTCAAACTTTATCCATTCCACAAATCGGAATCTATTCATAAAATCGTTGAAATTGGGACTTATTTGCAACGGGTAAAACAACGTTTCCCTGATCTCCAATTGCAAATCAATTCCAATGGTGGCGGTATTTTATTTGATTATGGACTGGCGCAGAGCACCGAAAGTGATCTTAGGTGGGCGATGGTGTATCCTTGGGTCGATCATGTGCCAGAGCAACCGATTACCGTGGAATTGTGTACACAAATGGGGCGCGTAATGGCAAAACTGCACCAAGTATCGCGTGATTTTGATCAAAAATTGCCTTTAACACAAATTGACCACCATCTTATATCTGCCATTGGCCCATTGGCACAAGAACATGCACTGTTCCAAGGATTGTCGGAAGATACTCAAACCAATTTTCAATCAAATCTCTTACAACTCTGTGCAAGCATGCAAGCAATCGGCTACGCAGCCGAAGATTATGGCCTGATCCATAGCGATCTGCATTGGGGCAATTGGCTACAAACTGAACAAGGCTTGGTTGCTATAGATTTTGATGAAACCGCTTATGGTCATTATCTACTGGATTTGGCGGTGGTATATAATGAAATACAAACCATGCTGCCCTCCGATGCACAACACGAGGGTGAACGCGCTTTGTGGGCAGGTTATAAGGCGCAATGCGGGTATATACCCAACCATTGGAGCGCGTATTGGCCGATATTTAAAAAAATAGGTGCGGCGTTGTATTTGAATTGGGCTTTTGTGCCGGATAATGCAGCGGTATTGGAGGTGGAAAAGGTGCGGAATATGGCGGTGTGGTGCGTTGAAATGGTGGCATTTAATGCATTACCACAATTTTTTGAACATATTGAATAGATTCATACTGGTGTATTTGTAAAAAATAAACCCCAGCCGGCCAATGCGCTACGGATAGTTCCGTGCTTTTAGGGCCTTGCCAGTTTTTTTCAAAATACATCAC
>JBEAVK010000358.1:0-29512 GCA_041160955.1 Bacteroidota bacterium | reverse complement strand
TTGAAACCGCGATTTTGCTATAAACATTTGACCCATTCTGGGTCGGCCAACCGCTACAAATATGCTAAAAATAGAGACTTCAAGGCATAAAAAAACTTATTTTACACTGTACTAAAGTACGAGTGCAAAAAAAATAGAGGAAAAAAATATTTTTAGACTAATCTAAAAAAATATTTACCTTTGCGTAAAATAAAATTAATACTATCAAAAATAACGCCTTTTATGCTCTCCATAACGGAAGAAAATTATTTAAAAGCCATTTTTAAGATCGCTGAACGAGATTTATCTCCAGTAAACACCAATGCCGTAGCCACTGCTATGCAAACTACAGCGGCATCGGTGACGGATATGATTAAAAGATTGAGTGAGAAGGAATTACTGGATTATGAAAAATATAAGGGTGTGCTGTTAACGGAAAAAGGCCGAAAACTAGCCACTAATTTGATCCGTAGGCATCGGTTATGGGAAGTGTTTTTGACCGAAAAACTAGGCTTTTCTTGGGATGAAGTACACGAGATAGCCGAAGAATTGGAGCATATCAACAGTGAGCAATTGATTGATCGGATGGATACTTTTTTAGGCTATCCGCGTTTTGATCCTCATGGTGATCCTATTCCTGATGCAGATGGCCACTGGACTCGAAGGCCACAAGTGTTGCTGGGTACGCTATTGCCGGGACAGTTGGGTATCGTAACTGGTGTGGACGATCATACTACTGCTTTTTTGCAGTACCTGAATCAATTAGGCTTGGGTTTGGGCGATCATATTGCAGTCGTAAACAGGGTGGAATACGATAATTCTATGATTATCCAATTAGAAAATGGTAAAAGCATAGCAGTAAGCGATAAAGTAGTACAACATTTATTTGTAAAAATTACAGCATAAGTAGCGCATGTCAAAAAAACATTATCAAAAAATGAGCGATAGTGATATCTCGCTTTCGGATGTAAACAACACCGTAGAAACCAATGTAAAAGGCGGGTTCTGGCGTAGGTTATTGGCTTTTTTGGGGCCTGCATATCTGGTCAGTGTAGGATATATGGATCCGGGTAACTGGGCAACTGATTTGGCTGGTGGAAGCAAGTTTGGGTACGCGCTGCTTTGGGTATTGGTAATGAGTAACCTTATCGCACTGCTATTACAGAGTATGAGTGCACGACTAGGGATTGTGGCGCGACGTGATTTAGCGCAGGCATCCAGGGATTTGTATCCACCTATTGTCAACATATTTAATTATATTTTAGCCGAAATTGCGATTGCGGCCACCGATTTAGCAGAGGTGATCGGTATGGCTATTGGATTGCAATTACTGTTTGGGCTTCCGCTGGTATGGGGCGTAACGATCAGTGTTTTGGATACTTTTTTGTTACTATTGCTCATGAATTGGGGGATACGAAAATTGGAGGCGTTTATTTTGGCACTGATAGCGGTCATTGGTGGGGCATTTGGTATCGAGATGTATTTGGCGCAGCCTAGTCTTTCGGGTCTTGCATCGGGTCTAATACCTACTATTCCGGGTGATGAAGCACTTTTTATTGCTATCGGTATCATCGGTGCTACGGTAATGCCCCATAATCTATACCTGCACTCCGCATTGGTGCAAACGCGGAAAGTGGAACGCACGGATGCGGGATTACGAAGGGCAATTAAATTTAATGTTATAGATTCGGCGATTGCGCTTAATTTGGCTTTATTTGTCAATGCGGCTATTTTGATACTTGCAGCCGCTGTTTTTTATAAAAATGGACACTCAGGTGTTACCGAAATTCAGGATGCGCACCGACTGCTGGAACCGCTTTTGGGTAAAAGTTACGCACCTATTCTCTTTGCAGTAGCCTTGATTGCTGCCGGGCAAAGTAGTACCGTGACGGGTACATTGGCGGGGCAAATTGTGATGGAAGGCTATTTAAGGTTGCGTATTGCGCCTTGGTTAAGGCGAATTATTACGCGCTTGTTGGCGGTTATTCCGGCGTTATTGGTCATTACCTTAATGGGAGAATCAGAAACCGGAAATATGCTTATTTTAAGCCAAGTAATATTGAGTATGCAATTAGGATTTGCGATTATTCCGTTGTTGCACTATGTGAGTAGTAAGGCACGTATGGGAGAGTTTGCGATCGGATTTTGGACGAAAGTGGCCGGTTGGGTCAGTGCTGTAATTATTGTCGTGCTTAATATTCGATTAGTGATACAACAAGTAGGTGCTTGGACGACTTCGTTGGGTTCGTATGGTTGGGTCATTCAGTATATTGTAATTCCGTTTTTTGTTTTTGCTGGTTGCATGCTTGTTTATATTACTTTAATGCCGTTTTTGAGTATTATTAGGGAGAAAAGCATTCTTGCGCCTCATGGCGTATTTACAGGTCTTTCGGAGCAGCCAATGCCTACATACAAAGAAGTGGCAGTTGCTTTAGATTTTACAGATACAGATAAAAAGACATTATTACACGCGTTGCATATTGGAGGCAAAAACGCCCATTATTTCCTGATTCATTCCATCGAGAGCGCAGGTGCTGTGGTCATGGGAGCAGATATTCGCGATGGCGAACATGCCGTGGACAAGGCAACTTTGAACCAATATATACTGGCATTGACGGAAATGGGGTATCGCGCAGAAGCCATTATTGGTTACGGCTCTCCAAGAAAAGCGATACCCTTGCTTGTAGAGGAGAAAAGCGTTGATATCCTAGTGATGGGCGCGCATGGACATACTTTAATTAAAGACCTCATTTTCGGCGCAACAGTAGATGCGGTAAGGCACTCGGTAAAAATACCCGTTTTAGTGGTACGTTAAGGTACTTACTAAGCCTCATCAAAGGTGACCACTACCCTATCGGTTTTGGGGTGCGCCTGGCAAGTAAGTACATATCCAGCGGCTACTTCGTCGGGCTCAAGGCCATAATTCAATTCCATTTCCACTTCACCTTCGAGAACTTTGGCTTTGCAAGTGCTACAAACACCGCCTTTACACGAAAACGGCAAGTCTGCACCAGCGCGCATAGCAGCATCGAGCAGTGTGCTGCCCTCCGATGGAAGCCTAAAATTGAATTCGATGCCGTCTTGAATCACTGTAATTTGCGCATCCAAAGATGGCATCTTGTCGCTTTTGGTTACAGGTTTTAGATTTGTTTTTTTCCCAGCCGTAAATAATTCAAATTTTATCTTAGTACTTTCTACGCCTAAAGCAGTCAAGCTATCTTTTACTGCAAAAATCATTTCCGACGGACCACAGAGAAAATATTGATCTACATCTTTGGGATCAAAGAAGAAACGAGCAAATTTGTTACATTTATCAGCGTTTATATGGCCTTGGAAAAGTTCGTTGGTCATAGATTCGCGACTAAAAATATGATGAAAAGCAATCCGATCGGGGTGACTATTTTTTAACAACTCCAGTTCGTCTCTAAAAATAATATGATCGAATCCTTGATTGCCATAAAACAGCACCATCCTACTGTGTGGTTCTTCATGGATCATCGCTTTTATAATGGATATAATAGGTGTTATACCACTTCCAGCAGCAAAAGCCACAAATAAACGCTTGGCAGATGGTTCCATTTCTACGAAAAACCGGCCTTCTGGCAGCATGGCCTCTAAAACATCACCTACTTTAAGTTGGGTATTAGCAAAAGTGCTAAATAGGCCGCCCTCCACCTGCTTGATCGCCACACGCAGACCAGACTCGTAGGGCGCACTACAAATAGAGTACGAACGACGTACTTCTTCTCCCTCGATCTGAGTACGCAAAGTGAGGTATTGCCCTTGTTTGTATGTAAAAGCAACATTGTTTTGGGGCTCTAAAGTAATAGAAACACATGACGATGTTTCTCTACGAATTTCTTTTACTATTACTGGGTAAAAATACATTGATATTTTTCTAAAATCCAAAAATTAATCCGGCACTGAGTGAAATGCCGCGATTGTCAATATTGACATAATCAAAATTATCCAAAGGTGTTAAGCCGTAAATATACCTTCCATCTATAAAAAAGCGACTTTCTAACACTTTAAATGATAGCATAGCACCTCCTTGAACATTGATATCGGTTTTTTTATAGTCCTTCTCAAAATCCATATCTTCAGTTGCAACTTGGGTATCCGTCCCTCCGGTGATTGGGCTTGTATTGATGGTGGTTTCTTTTTTAGTGCCGCCCATCGCCCATGAAAATGCAGGGCCACCCACTAGATCAAAACGCGCAGGGCCTAGTTTAAAACCTGCTTTTAGCAAAAATGGTATTTCAAGATATTGCACCTTGAACTCTTGTATATTTTTGGTTTCTAGGATAAATGGTATATTGATGATTTGGGTATATTGCCAGTTGCGCTGTACATAATTGATCTCTGGTTGAACGGCAAAACCCTCATTAGCGCGTAATTCTGCTAGTAAACCGCCAATTAGACCCGTACGATTATCCAAAACCTCACTGGCGGACAATTGCGAATAATTGATATTGGTATTAATTACGCCGCCTCGAATACCAAAACTTAACTGCGCATGTGCCGTTAAAACACAAAAAAGCACTGCAATAGTGCATATTATAGGTCTCATAATAACGTTATCTTTATTGGTGTTACTTAATTTTCCAAAATTCTAAAGGCATATTATTCCTTGCCACGGCAAAGGTAGTACTTCCCGCTGTTTTTAACAAACGAATATCACGTACTTCGCCTTCAAAGAACAAACCTGTTTGAGCGGAATGCTGTACGGTGAATCCACCTTTACCATCGCCTTTCAAGAAAATCCCATAATCCGCATCAATATAGCCAAATTCTGGTTTCGACCCCAAAAAGTTACCACCAGCCACTATATCGGCAAAGCCATCTTTATCAAAATCGCCTGTGCAGAGGCCGTATAAAGGAGCGAATTGAGCCTCATTGGGTAATTGGACAAGTTGGTATGTTCCATCGGGTTTGCTGAGTAAAACGGCATTTCCTAAATACGCTGCTGTACTGGTTATGGCACCGCGCATTTGTTCTGGGGTAAAAATATCGGTAAGACCTTGATTGCCATAGTTTTTAAACTTTAAGTATTTTTTCTTCAGAATGGGGATATTACTCACCAAATCGCCGCGTAAAGTATAGGGCAACATCTTATTGTTAGCAAAACGCGACAAAAACTGCTCCGGTGTCCCGTTGCCGTCAAAGTCATTAAAAGTCAATTCCAATGGATGCTCTACCGATGCTTCCAGCCTGGAATTGAGTCCCATATTGCCCAATACAAAATCGGGGCGGCCATCGCCATTAAAATCGGCGGATGCTATACGTTTCCAAAGTCCATTGCTGCCTTCCAAGCCCATTGCTTTGGTCGCGGCGGTCATTTTACCCGCATCGTTTCTAAAAATGGAAATAGGCATCCATTCCCCACAAATAATCAGATCTTGGTCTTTATCGCCATCCATATCGACCCATAAGGCGTCGGTGGGCATACCTAAGTTTTTAAAGGTTTCCATTTGGGTTGGTCTGAAATTGCCAGTGCCATTATTGGCCAATAAAAAACCACCTACTGGCACCCCAACTTGTCCTGGCACAAGGCGCATGGCTACAAATACATCTATATCACCATCGCCGTCAAAATCGGCAGGACGGACAGCCGCCGATGCAAATGGTTTAGCGGCCGGAAGTGCATCCATTTTTCGGGTAAAGCGGCCTTTCCCATCGTTTAGGTAAAGCCGATCAGCCAATAACGGACTCATGGGGCTCATTTCATTACTCCCCGATGCCACGTATAAATCCAGATCTTTATCGCCATCAACATCAAAAAAAGCGGCATCCACGTCTTCTGATGCAGCATCTGATTGAAGATCGGGCTGGATCGTTGGTAGAAAAGAACCATTTTTTTGTTGGATAAAAACAGCACCGGGTTGCTGTGCTGCTCCGCAGATAAAATAATCGTCCAATTGGTCTCCATTAATATCGCCTATGGCCAAACGAGGGCCTTCTGTGCTGTATTTGAAATACAAAAGACGGTCGCGGTCCCAGTCGGAAAATACACTTTCTTGGTGCGACCACGTTGAAGTACTGGCCAATTGAAATATAGGTTTTTCCTTTTTTTGCCGTAAAATGGGTAACCATTTGGGCAAATTAGCCTCCGATTGCTTCAACGATAGGGTTTGATTGGCTTTTATATTGGTCAATAAAGTGGCTTTTCCATTAGGCCATTCGATATAAGCGGTATCCACAATGGATTGGTTGTCTAGCCCAAAATTTGGACGGTTGTCCATCGAACTTTGAAAGCCACGCATAGGCATTTGTTCCAAATAATAACCATTTCCATTTGCCCGAAGGTATATTTTAGTGCCAATAGCGGCGGTATTGCCCATTTCGCCTGTTAATGAGCATTTCAAATAATTGCGATCTGGCATTTTTTGCCTGCTCTCGTTTCTATACACCAAGGCTTCGCTATTATTACAGTTTACGATAAGATCCAAATCGCCGTCGTTGTCCAAATCGCCATAAGCGGATCCGTTGGAAAAACTAGGAATATCAAGCCCCCAGGCAGCCGCTTCATTTTTAAAAGTAAGGTCTTTATTGTTGTGAAAGGCAAAATTAGGTAAGGGGACAGAAGGTATGGAGTCGATCAAACGCTTATAATTGACCGATCCGCCACCAATAATTTCTTGTTGAACAGAAGGATCACTGATAAACAACAAATAATCTTGGTCGGTCAAATCTCGCGCTACGCCATTGGCCACAAAAATATCCTTCCAGCCATCATTGTCCATATCAAACATGAGCGCGCCCCAACTCCAATCGGTTGCTTCGCAGGAGGCCAAGCAAGCAATATCGGAAAAATGTACTCCTTTTTTACCGTTTTGACTTCCATTGTTCAAATGGAGCATATTACGGGTAAACTGGTTATAATAAATATCCTTGGAAGTATTAAAGCGGTCGGGACTATCGAAAGAAGTAGAAGTCTTCAAACGATAATCATCTTCCGGCAGCATATCGGTCACAAAAATATCTGGTAAGGCATCGTTGTTAATATCGGCCATATCGGCCCCCATACTGGCTGCGCTAATATGCCGGGTTGACCCTTCTAAATCCTCTTTAAATGTGCCATCGCCATTGTTATAATAGAGGTAGTCCCGCTCAAAGAAATCATTAGACACGTAAATATCCTGCCATCCGTCCTGATTAATATCGCCAACAGTAACACCCAAACCAAAAGCAATAACAGAGCCTAAGATACCTGCTTCTGTGGAAACGTCTTTAAAAAACGGGTGTCCATCTACGGTATTTCCTTCATTTCGGTATAATTTGTGACCACCAAGGCTATCTCGGGTATTGCGCAGGTTTTTTCGAAGATCAAAGGAACCAATGGCCCGAAACGAATTATTTAAGACATATACGTCCAAATCGCCATCGCGGTCGTAATCAAAAAAAGCCGCGTGAGTGGACAGGCCACGATCTGCAAGCCCATACGCCCGTGCAGATTCGATAAATGTGCCATTCTTTTGGTTAATAAAAAGTTCGTTTTCACGGCTAAAAGACTGTTTTTCTTTTTCATCGGCACGTGGATTACCTGAATTGCAGACATAAATATCGGTCCATCCATCGCCGTTTACATCGGCCATGCTTACGCCGGTTGCCCATGAGCCTTTGCCCGTTATACCCGCTTTATCCGATATATTTTCAAATTTGAAATTGCCTAAATTGCGGTACAATCTATTTTGCCCCATATTGGAGGTAAAAAACAGGTCTTGAAGCCCATCGTTGTCAATATCGCCCATAGCGACACCGCCACCGTTGTAGAAATTACGGTAACGATATACATTGAATTCTTTGTCGTAAACGAGATCGTTCCTAAAATCAATACCAGTTTCTAGGGCGGGCATCGTGGTAAACAATGTTGCTCCATTAGGGGTATTGGAGGTGTTTTCTTTGGGATGGGTACATGAAATGAGGACAACTAAAGTAAAAAAAGACAGTACCGGACTGAATATGCGCATATTTTGTGTTATGATAATGTTCAAATCTTTGGAATTTGGCGCAAAGATCGTAAAAATAAGCAAAAATTTATTATTTTATCGTTACTTAGCCTCAAAATTACTGCACCATTATGCGATTAATATTACTCAAATTTGCAAAAGGGAAAATGCCGCACCCGGATGGCAATATAGCAGTTCAGTTCTCAAAAAGTGGCGAAACAGGACTCACGGGAACAATTATTTTGCCCTAAAAAACATCCGAAACATTGGAATAGAATGGTAAAATAGTAAAATTACGCGGCGGAAAACAGGAAATAAAAGTAGAATAAACAGGATATTCGGAAAATTAGAATTTGTCGTATTATCTTTGCGGGCATATTTATTCACGATAATTCTGGCGGAGATTTTCCGCTTTCACACAATGGTTATTGAAAAGAACAAAGCGGTGTTTGTTCATTATACACTCACCGAAGGAACTGCGGATGGTCAACTCGTAGAAACCACAGAAAACCGCGAACCACTTGCCTTTATTTATGGAATAGGCATGATGATACCTGATTTTGAAAAAAACCTTACTGGTTTGAAATCTGGTGATCAATTTGCTTTTGGTATCGAAGCAGCCAATGCTTACGGTACCTACGATGAAGGTGCATTGGTAGAAGTACCCAAAAGTATTTTTGAAGTAGAAGGCAAAGTAGAAGAAGGTCTATTAGAAATAGGCAATGTGCTTCCACTTCAGGATAACGAGGGTAACCACATGCAAGGTATGGTTGCTGCAGTCAGCGATAGCACCGTGAAAATCGATTTTAATCACCCAATGGCAGGTGTGGATCTGTTTTTTACTGGTCATGTTGCTAATGTACGCGACGCAGAGCAGGCTGAATTAGATCATGGGCATATCCATGGCGATGGTGGCCATCACCATTGATATTTAGATTTCATTCCTTAGCAAATTATGCATCAAATATCCACTGTACTTTCCATCGTTGATTTAACCGTTCAATACGGTCAACAATCGGTGGTAGATAGCGTGGCATTTGATCTTAAAAAAGGAACAACACTGGGGATTGTAGGTGCATCTGGGTCGGGTAAAACGACGCTAGCACTTGCAATCCCCGGTTTGCTTTCTGCTCAAGCAGCACTAAGCGGGCAAGTCGTTTTTCAAGGAGAAAGATTGGATTATGGGCATAAAAATCAAATTCAGCAATTACGAGGGAAGTATATAGGATTTATTTTTCAGGAACCGATGAGTAGCCTGAATCCTACTATGTCCTGTGGTAAGCAAATTACGGAAATACTGCAATTACACTTGCAGTTGTCAAAAGAAGTTGCTAGGAGAACGGCTTTAGATTGGCTTACAAAAGTCCAAATAAGTGAACCAGATCGTATTTTCAATGCTTATCCACACGAATTATCCGGTGGATTAGCGCAGCGTGTTATGATTGCTATCGCTTTGTGTTGCCGCCCTACCCTACTTATCGCGGATGAACCCACCACTGCTTTGGATGTAACCGTTCAAAAGTCTATTTTAGATTTATTAAAATCCTTGCAGCAGGAACTTGATCTTACGATGCTGTTTGTCTCTCACGATATTGGCGTAATTCGGTATATGTCTGATGAGATCGGAGTAATGTATCAGGGTAAAATGGTAGAAATAGGCGCAACATCGGATATCATTCAGCATCCAAAGCATGAACACACTAAAGCCTTGTTGCAATCTCCATCGCGTACAAATGGATTAGTATCTTCTAATCCTTCTATTATATTTGAGCATTCCTCTATTTCAGTCTCCTACCCAGCCGGCAAGAACTTTTGGGGTAATGCCGAAGGGCAATTTATTGCGGTTAACGCCGTTCCAATAACGATTTTTGCAGGCGAGTGCTTGGGTATTGTTGGTGAATCAGGATCGGGTAAGAGTTCATTGGCGCGCGAAATTGGCCGGTTAATGGGCTTCCACAAAGGTAAAGTTGCTTTTGTAGATCAGCATCCTCAAGCGGCATTGAATCCGTTGATGTCTGTCGAATCCGTTTTAAAAGAAGTGATTGTTTTACACCGCCCGAACAGTACTAAACAAGAAGTACAATTAGAGGTTAGCAGGTTATTAGCGGCTGTTCAACTGGAGGAGGCTTTATTAAATCGCCGACCGAAAGAACTATCTGGTGGACAAAAGCAACGTGTTTGTATTGCACGTGCCTTGGCCATACACCCCAAACTACTTATTTGCGACGAAATACTTTCGGCGCTGGATAAACCAGTCCAAGCAGCAATTATCGATCTCATTCAGCAATTGCAGCAGCAACTGGACTTAACGATTCTGTTTATTTCACACGATTTGCACGTTGTACGCGAAATATGTGATCGAGTAATTGTACTGCGCAACGGCATACTGGAGGAACAAAACACGACCGATCTACTTTTCAATCAACCGACAAAGCCTTATACGCAAGCCTTATTGAGTGCTCGACTTTGAAAAAACGGCACTTCAAATACTTATTTATTATTGTCGGCATCTATTTGCTTTACCATTGTAAAGAAATCTTGTACACAATTCCCACAAAGTCCTGTTTGGCCATTAAATAGTACACAAATTCCAATGCCTTTCTTTCGGTCAAGTGCAATTTCGCTGCGGTAGCCATTCACATAGCCACTGTGGTAAACAATAGTATCCGTTTCGTTTTCTAAAATACGCCACCCCATAGCATAAGATGCTTCGTCTCTTCCAAACCAATGTCCTAAAATACGCCGTTCATTGCCTGTTTTAACAACTGGAGAAAAGACGGTATCCAATACTGCGTTGGTAACAATATCTGGTCTTTGCCCCAAAACGACCTTGAGCCACTGTGCCATATCACTAATACTAGCATTGATGCCACCGGCCTCTGCTACATTGTAATAGGCAGGGGAAATGGGTTCATATACCCAATTATAGCCAGACCATTGGTGCGGATAAGCCTTGTTCGGATTAGATTCGATCGCGGCATAAGAACAAGAAGTATTAGGCATTTCAGCAGGAACAAAGATTTTTTGAGTGATTAAATCTTGAAAAGATTGGCCACTAGATGCCTCCATCATTTTACCAGATAAAGCAAATGCAGCATTTTGATAGGCATAAAATACGCCCTCTTTGCCGCATACGGGAGATTTGGGAAAATAATTTTGGACTATAGAGGTAAGGTCATAACCGTCTTCTACCAAATTAGTATAAGCATGGTATGGTAGTCCGGTCGTATGAGAAAGCAAGTGGCGCAATTCGAGCCTTTTGCCTTGTAGTTGATCACGCAAACTAAAATCGGGTATCCATTTTACCACCTTATCGGTCCATTGTAATTTGTTTTGATGGATCATTATCCCGGCCAATACTCCCGTAAACCCTTTTGAAAGTGATCCTATCCTAAACACCGTTTGAGTATCAATAGAATCCGATGTATTGTGTTTCCTAAGTCCGTAGCCTTTCAGTAATATAATTTGACTATCCTTGACAATCGCAACAGCCGCACCGATAGCCTTAAACTGCTGCATGCTTTGACTAAAATAACGGTCAAAAGTTTGGCTCAGTAGCAGACTATTCGAGTCCACTTGAGTCGTGTTTTTAGGTGTAATATTTGGCGGTGCTACTTGTGGGGATTGGCAATGTGAAAATAGCAGATAAAATGGAATACAGTAAAAAAATGACCTCATGCTACAAAGGTATGAAGATAATGGGCATAAAAAAAGCCGTCCAAATTTGGACGGCTTACGAGTGGTAAAAAAACATTGTTAGACAGTCGTAGTATCCACGATAATATTACCGGTAATAGTACGATACGCTTGCACAGCAAGCGTTGATAAACTGTTATTGTTCATAAGATGCTAAATAAGAAACGAGAAAAATAAATGGATTAAATAAATACAATCATAAATTGTGGCATAAAGGTAGAACAGGTACTAGGATACCCAAAAACAAAAAGTTAAAAAAAATTACGTCACCATTTAACACAATTTAACACACAAAACAACACAAGTAAATGATAATCAACTACTTGATTTTTACAAGTTTAAAACAACCATAAAAAAATTATTAATCTAGAGTAAGGGAAAAAACGGGTAATTGTCTTGTGTGGACATTTTCAAATACCCGACATGACCATTTCCCAAAGTCTTTCGTAAGGGATAATCTCTAATTCATGGGATTGGTTGTCCACATGAAACGGCACATTGCTCAATTTTTGTTTATAACTTTTTACTTTTGCTTCTACTAAATTTCCATCAAATTGAACAAATGGAATGGCTAATAACATTTTGATAAAATAATAACTTCGTTTGGTGTTCTCCCCTTTCAAATGCCGATAGCAGTATTGATTAACGGCATCATGTTCATCTAAAATGAGTCGAAATTTTTTCTCATGGAGTAAAATGAGATAACGGATAATGATAATTGCCACATTTAGTCCACCTTTATCTTTGGAGAAAATGGGGGTACGCTTTTCAAAACGATCTAGTTTGAATTTTAAGGCTAAAGAGGACTCAACTAAGCCCAATGAGTGTAAATAGTATAAATATGCCTCATAAATTGTCCATATTTCCTTTGCATTGTCGGGTAAAAACTGAAAACGAGGGTGGCTGTAGATGGTTTGAAGCGTTTTATCCACCTGTCCATATTCCTTGGAGTGAAAACTCAAACTAATAAATAGCTCTTGGTATTTGAACCAATTGAATGTACCCTCCTTCAAAAAACGCAGGCATTCATTTGCCGAAACTTGACCTTCGAGGAACTGTCCAAGTTGAATATTGCTAATTAAATTTTGATAGTGGAATATTTGTAATGGTGTTCGCGCTTCATAAGGGCGGTCTTTGAAAAAATCAATAGCATTGTTACAGTAGGCAATTACATTCACATAATCCTTAATACTAGTGTAACGCGCAAGCCCTATCAGGTAGCCATACATTTGTAGTTTATACGACTTAAACTGCTCCAAATACGGCAAAATTACGCTATATGACATTTCAGCCTGATCATAGACATTTATATTTTCACTCTTATTATTGACAAATAACACCATCAATTCTGTATAAAGTTGCTCTGCTAGGCATTCAGCATCATAAAGCGTACGAAACTGCTTAAATGCCTCATTCATTGATTTGTATTTCGCGCTATTACTCTCCCTTAATCCGTACTGAATGCGGAGAAAAGAGCAAATATCCATTGACAGAAAAGTGAAATCGAATTTAATGGCTTTATTGAGCAATTTTTCGGCAAGTTCCATAGCAGATATGCTGGCGTTCATACCGGCTAATATCCGTACCACTACCCATTTTTTATGGCATTCGTAATAGGCCCTTTGGTAATCCGAGAAATCGGATTTGAAGGTATTAATATCGAGCACAGCATCAATTAAATGACCTTTGATATCAGATTTGAGTTTCCGATATGCATTACCGCCAATATGACCTTGGTATAAAATACGCTCTGCTTCGTAATCGCTATTTAGTTCACCTGCACTTACCCCTTCAAAAAACGCCAATAATTTAGATGAGCCTCCACGGCCATCACCCTCACGGAGGTGTTCAAAGGGATTGATATTATGCTGATTGAGCAGAAAAATAATCTCTTTTAATGATTGCATGTTGCAAAGGTAGTACGTGCTTTGTTTTATTTTTTATGTTTGCTAAAATATTACAACTATTTTTGCGTACAAACAAAATAGGTTTGTACGTTTATACCAAAATTATGAAGAACAAAAATAACTTTTCGCTTTCTGCACTGCTATTTCTTATAGCACTCTTTGCTAGTTGCAACTATACCATTAAAGTAAAAGATGGTTCAACTGCCTATAACCTAAAAAGGTACGATAATGCCATTCCAATGCTGCAAAAAGAGTATGGAAAAGCAAAATCGCGCAATGAAAAAGGTAAATTGGCTTATCAAATAGCGGAGTCGTATCAACAAATTGGTAAGCCTCAACAAGCCGTCCAATGGTTTAAAACGGCCTACGATAATAGTTATGGCGCAGAGGCACTGAAGGGGTACGCTTACGCGCTGAAACAAACTGAAAAATATAAAGAGGCGCTAGAAGAGTTTAAAAACTTAGGCATCGAAATTGGTAGTCCTTATGAATACCGCAAGGAAATCACTTCGTGCGCTGTGGCTCAAGATTGGAACAAACAGGCAGCCAATAATGGCTATTCTATTGATCTAGCGCCATTTAACAGCCCTCAGAATGACTTTTCTCCCATTTGGGCGCCCGATAAACGGCTTGTGTTTACCAGTGATCGCTCTAGCAGTACGGGCAAAAATAATTATGGTTGGACAGGTAATCGGTTTATGGATATTTTTGTAGTAGAGGCCACCGAGGCTAGTCCACAAAACTACGATATTGTATTGAATAGCCCCTATAATGAAGGCACACCTTGTTTTAATAAAAAAGGGGATGAAATTTTCTTTGTCAGAACAAGTGGTGCCTATAAAGGCGATGACCAATTCTGTAAAATATTTGTTGCCCAAAGTAATGAA
The DNA here is from genome assembly GCA_041160955.1 of Bacteroidota bacterium. Classification (GTDB taxonomy): domain Bacteria; phylum Bacteroidota; class Bacteroidia; order Chitinophagales; family Saprospiraceae; genus M3007. Next base: position 15,094 of record JBEAVK010000358.1, on the reverse strand, counting down.
AATAAAACTTGGTCGTCCCCTACCCCATTATTATTCCAAAAAGATCGGATCAACTACGTGCACCCTTGTTTATCACCCGATGGAAATACCCTGTATTTCGCCGCTAATGATCCCGAGGGTTGGGGAGGCTATGATATTTATGCTGTAACAAGAAAACCCAATAATGAAACAGGATGGGGCGAACCCAAATTACTCAGTAGAAGTGTTAACACAACAGGAAATGACTTATTTCCTACCTTTGATGCAGATACCTTATACTTTGCATCCAATGGTCATCCGGGTATGGGCGGGTTGGATATTTTTAAGACCCACAAATTAGATAAAACAAACTGGGCGCCTCCTATCAATCTAAAATCGCCTATTAATTCCGGCGGCGATGATTTTGGACTTATTGTAGCCGCCAGCACGACCACTAAATCTACATTACTTAAAGAAGGTGATGTCATTCGTAGCGGATTTTTTACGTCCAATAGACCCAATGAAAAAGCCAAGGGTATGGATGATATTTATCAGTTTACTCAAAGAGTGCCTCCTCCAGCCCCTCCTGTACCCTTGGATACCATTCCCAAAAAGGATATAGTGAATCAAATCATTATTGAAGGATATGTGGTGGAGAAAATATATGCCACCGCAGAAGATCCCAATTCAAAAGTACTTGGCAGGCGTCCCCTTGATAAAGTAACCGTAAATATAGAAGGGCAAGAAAAACCAATTGTACTTAAAACAGGTGCAGATGGTTATTTCAAGATCATTGCTGCTGCACAAACTGATTATAAATTCACCGCAAATAAGGAGGAATACCTCAGTAATTACACAAAATTCAGTACAAAAGGCGTTGGAAAAGACCCAAACAAACCCATTCAAACCTTTGAAGTTGAAATTGTGTTGGACAAAATTTATCGAAATAAGGAAATTGTATTAGAAAATATCTATTACGATTACGACAAATGGGATATTCGCCCCGATGCGGAACCAACCCTAAACAAACTCGCTGATATGCTAACCCAAAACCCCACTATTCGTATCCAATTGGGTAGCCATACCGATTGTAGGGGCAATGATAGTTATAACCAAAATCTCTCTCAAAAAAGGGCGGAAAGTGCTGTCCAGTATCTGACAGGAAGGGGAATTAGTACCGAAAGACTTGGTGCTATTGGGTACGGAGAAGGCAGCCCCGCTGCGGACTGTAATTGTAATAAGTGCACAGAGCAGGAGCACCAACAAAACCGTAGAACTACTTTTAAAATTGAGTAAGTACTTGGACATAACTAATTGCTTAATTGTATCAAAGCACTGATTTGCAAGGTATTACGTTTACGAAACCGTCAAGGTTTCGTAAACGTTCACTAAGTACCTCGTTTAATTATTTGAAATTTTCAATACCCAAACGTGATCTGTTGCTGTTTTTAATCCTTCTGGCAATGATACTTCAAGTGTGGTGCCATTCTGTTTCCATGCAATATTCGATGTACTGCCCAGCAATTGCATTTTTGCTTTTTTTGACAATGCAATTTTAGTCAACAAGAGTTTTTCTTTGGGAAAATCAAAAAGAAAAACATATTGGGTTTTGCCATCTTTCGACTGCGTATAACGGATTGCATCTCCTTCGCTAAAGGACGAATAGATTCTCGTACCATAGATAGATTCCCCATTGGTGCGCATCCAAGTACCTATTTCTTTTAAACGCTGGTAAGCCATTGCATCCAGTTCACCATCGGGACTAGGGCCGATATTCAGCAGATAATTACCGCCTTTACTCACGATATCGACCAATTTTTCAATAATTTCGTTCGCTGGTTTATAGACATCATTGGGGACATAACTCCAGCTATTAGCCATTGTCATACACGTTTCCCAAGGGTATGGCAAGCCTGTTTCGGGAATATGTTGCTCGGGTGTCAGGTAATTTTGTTGTTCGCCTGGCACTGCCCTGTCCACAACAATTAATTTGGGTTGTTTGGCGCGTACTTCTTTTACCAAACGAGGCATATCAATATCTTGACTTTGTGGGTTTCTGGCCCACCGACTCCCTTCATACACTTCTAACAATTCGTTTTTGATCTCTTCGTCCGTTTTTTTGCGTACCCATCCACCATCGAGCCACAATATATCAAGTTTGCCATAATCACTTGCCAATTCATTGATTTGATTATGGGTATAATCTGAAAACTTTTTCCATTGCTCCGGGTACTTTTGGATAGAATAATTGGCATTACGGTCACTGACGGGAAATTGCTTCCACCAGTACGTGTCGGTATGCCAGTCGGGTTTTGAAAAGTATGCACCGATCCAAAAGTCTTCTTTTCTGAATGCTGTAAATATTTCTTTTGCGACATTACTTCTTGGATTGGAGTGAAATGGTGTGCGGGGATCGGTAATTTTATAATCGGTAAATTTACTATCAAACATACAAAAACCATCGTGGTGTTTGGTCGTAAACACCATATATTTCATCCCAGCATCCTTGGCGGCGGCGGCCCATTTTTCTGGATCGAATTTAATGGGATTAAAGGTTGTTTGTAGTTTTTCGTAAGATTTTACATAATCGTTATAATTATCGGCAATACCCTGTTTTCTTGCTCCTGTTGCCCAACTCAAGTCCTCTGGGCAAATACTCCAACTCTCTACAATACCCCATTGGCTATACGTGCCCCAATGCATAAGCAGGCCAAATTTAAGGTCTTTCCACTCTTCCAATCTTTGTTGAATTGCGGTATCAGGGTCGGGATAGTACTCTTTTTGTTGCGCTTTAATCGGGAGCGCATTCAAGATCAAAAACAGCGTAAGTGTGTTAATTATGGATTTATTCAGCGTATTTTTCATCATAAAATGTTATTTTACAGCATTAATGTCAATCACCACACTGTTGTGGCTTGTAGTTAGTTCTGGGTTGATACCAATATTCATCAGAAAATCGCCGCTATAAGTTGCTTTTTCATCAATGAGCGATTTTGTCCCAGGATACACATTTAATTCTTTGAGTTGATATCGCTTAGCGGGATCAAGCCCTTTAAACTTGACAGGATCAATAGATTGATGATAGTCAAAACGATTGGACACCAAAAAATGGAACGCAACAGCATGTTCTTTTTTTTCATCTACATACATAATAGCAGCATAAGGGTTTTCCCAAGGGCTTACTAAACGGTACTGATCGCCATGCCAGATTGGGTCAGTTACTGTATGATAGTTCTTAATGGCCTGCTGACTAAAAGCCAAGTCATCCGCACTCAGGTGATCTACTACGATATCATACCCCATTTTGCCCATCATAGCAACGTCTGTGCGGTATTTAATACCAACTTTGCTCCAATCTGTGATATGGTTACAATGGGTAATAGCGGGAAAAAAATAGCCATTTTCCCATTGGATAAATACCCTTTCGAGCGGGTCGGTATTATCGCTTAACCAAAATTCGGTAAAATATTTAAGCGCGCCATAATCCACACGGCCTCCACCTCCCGAACAAAGCATCATGGGTACTTTAGGATATTTGGCCCTTAACTTATCTAGTACGGCATACAAGCCCTTTACATAATCCACATATAAATGGGTTTGGGGCATTTTTTTCTTTTCCAGAAAAGCCGAGTGTGCATTAAAAATTACAGCGTTACAGTCCCATTTGACAAAAGCAATACCTGGATTTTGAGTAAACATTTGATCGAGTACGCCAAAAACAAACGCTTGCACTTCTGGATTAGACAAATCAAGTACCAGTTGATTGCGGTAATAATGTTCGGGCCTATCGGCTGCTCTAATGACCCAATCGCGGTGTTTTTCGTATAATTCACTTTTAGGATTGACCATTTCTGGCTCGACCCATATACCAAATTTCACACCTGCTTTATCGGCTTCTTTTACCAAATACCCTAATCCATTGGGTAATTTCTTTTTGTTTTCTTGCCAATCACCTAAGCCCGCCTTGTCGTCATTTCTTGGATATTTGTTTGCAAACCAACCATCATCGAGCAAGAACATATCTACGCCCAGTTTTTTGGCACCCGAAAAAAGCCCTGTAAGTTTTTGTTCATCAAAATCAAAATAAGTGGCCTCCCAATTATTTAAGAGCGTCAGGCGTGATCCATTACCATCCGGAATACGGTAATTACGTGCCCATCGGTGCAAATTTCGACTGGCGATGTCTGTACCCGTTTCTGAATAGGTGTAGATGAGTGCCGGTGTTGTCATAGATTGCTTTGGTTGTAGTGTGTAAGCCGAGGCATAAGGGTTGATACCTGCCACTAACCGGAGGCGGTGATGGGGATCGGTTTCAAAATCGATTTTGAAATTACCCGACCATGCTAGGTTAGCCAGCAAAACTTTTCCCGCATCATCTGTTGCCGGCTGGTCAAAAGATACCTGAAAAGAAGGTGGCTGAAACAAGTTGGTTCGCGTACCAAGTTTAGAGTCCAAGGTGTGGATACCAGCGGATAGTAGCGTTTCCTCGGGTTTCATTTCTTTGGCCCAACTCCCATGATAATGTTTTAAGTAATAGTCTTTTGCTGTAAAATACATGTTTGCAGAGGCGTATTTCGCCATAACTATCGCGCCTTGTTCACCGTTGGTAATCGTTGACCATTGCTCTACCACATCTTCTTTTCGATATACCTTGAAGAACAACGCAACTTCCGTTTTATACACGGGGTCACGTAATAGGATACGTGTAGTGCTTACATTATTATCTGATGGTGTGACTTGAACGTCCACGAATTGCAAATCGGTGGACACATTGCCATCAGCATGAGTTATTTGAAGCGCGGGCTCAGAAAGGTTCCAAGTTCCGGCAGGTGTATAAGCCACATTTTGAATTCCGAGATTCAGATCATCTTTTTTGGTTTGAGTAGCAATGGCGGCGTAATCCGCGGCATTGAGCAGTTTTTTACCGAAATAAATGATACGTAACCGTCCCACTTCGTCGGACTCGAATACTTGTGCAAAATGATCGGTTTCAACCACTATCGGCTTTTGTGCGAATGTGGATACAGCGCAAATCGTGCAGAGTAGAATAAATAAATTATGCATATAAAGTTAGTTTTATTGTCAATTTATCGGTTTTGAGTCTTTGCTATCTTCCGTTTTGCTCGATACTCGCGCCAAGTAATCATTTTACCCCCATCCTCATCCCAAAGTCGATGATAAACACATTTGAGACTTTCAACAAATGTAATAGACCTAGCCAATTCGTCAAAAATAGGATTTTCGTGGTGACAGCGTGGCAATTCGTAATTTGGTACTTGCGCATTCAAGTGGTGGATATGGTGATAGCCGATATTGCCAGATAACCAGTGTCCAATTTTAGGTAATTTGTAATAAGAACTACCCTCCATAGATGCTTTGAGGTAGTCCCATTTATCTTTAAACGCTTTGTAAGTAACTTCGTGCTGGTGTTGTATATAAAAAAACCAAAATGAGATAGTTCCAAAAGCAACAATAATAGGTAAATGGACAAGTAAAAACGCTTGCCAACCTAAGAAAAAGATAATTACGGAGTGAATCAGCAATAAAAAAAGATTATTCCACCAAAGTGACCGATTGGCGAACTCCCAACCTTTTTGCTTAATCATTGGGATGCGATTATTGATAAAAATATAGATAATAGGGACAATGCCAAACAAAACTGGGGCACTCCTAAAAATCATATACTGTAGTTTTTTGAAACGGCTCAAAGCATCAAACTCTTTGACTGTCAGCGTATTAATATCGCCAATGTCGCGGTGCTCGAATAATTGTCCATTATGGCCGTGGTGAAAATTATGACTTTTAGCCCAATATTTATAAGGGATAAAAGTAAGAAAACTACTCAATGCGCCCAATATATCATTGGCAATTCGAGAAGACGTAAATGATTGGTGTCCACAATCGTGTTGAATAATAAAGATGCGCGCCAAGAAGAACGCATTAACCAAGGCCAAAGAAATAGTGAGCCAAGGTGATACTTCCAGCAAAAAATACATCAATACCCAAATAGCAAAAAAAGGTAAAAACGATGTAATAATTTGTCCAACAGCCTTACGGGTATTGGGTAATTGATATTGCCTGACAATAGCAGGTAATTCTTTGTAAATGTTGTCGTTGTAATGTTGCATGAGCAGTTCTGTGATACTGATTTTAAATGTACTGATTTGGATTTGATATTTCAGGTAGAGTATGAATATAAGGATCGTATGTTATTGGTTGTCAGGAAGAAAAGCATACTAATTTTACAATAGTATGGCCAAATTATAAGGCTTAAACAGATGCTTTTGTGATATTGTTTCCGATTGAGTATATTAATTTACGCAGCAGGTATTCTTGGGTATTTTTAAGTTTTTTCTGTACGAGTACGTAGCATTTTGTTAAAGCGTTATAATTTTCCCGTAAAGTTACTTTATCTTATTGTGTTTTTGGTAATTTTTTGAAAAGTTAATCTAAAACTATTATTTATGTAATACAGGTGAGCATTAAATACGAACGAATAATAAAGACCTAGTTACTCGATATCAAAGAAACCCGCGCATCTTGTGTGCTTTATGTTATTCCATTATTGGCTACGGAGAATAGGGCTGCGAGCGTTTGTGAATAGATGTAATCGTATGGTCTATTGTTTACACATCCCAAAATAATAAAAAAAGAAAGGAATGTTTGGAGATATGAAATTTATTAGTTGATATTTGCGCGGATTTACCCAATTATACACCTTTTACGGAAGGCAAGACCATACTTAATCATGAAAGCCATAATTATCGAAGACGATGCTGACAGCCAAGACGTACTACGAATGCTGCTGCATGAAAATTTCCCACATATACATATTGTAGCCCAATGCTATACCGCACAGGATGGCTTGACGGCGATTCAATCCTTACGTCCTGATTTGGTATTTTTGGATATTGGACTACCAGATAAAACTGGTTTTGAGTTATTACGTAGTATTGATCACATTGATTTTGAACTAATTTTTGTTTCAGGACTTGATGCACTAGCCGCACAGGCATTCCGATGGAGTGCGCTTGACTTTTTAGTAAAACCTGTGACTGCCTCGCTGTTACGAGAGGCGATGGGAAAAGTGGAGCAACGCAGGCAAATACCTGGTATCGCGCAGCAATTGCGTCTGCTTTTAGAAAACATGAATAGTCTGCAACGCGCTAAACCATTGGCTAAATTGGCATTACCAACCAGTACTGATATAGAATTTGTGAATATCAGCGATATCATACGGGTGGAGGGCGAAAAGAATTACAGTACTTTTTTTCTGAACGACAAGCGAAAGATTACCGTCTCCCGCACGCTGGGTGAGTACGAAAAATTATTAGATAAATCCACTTTTATGCGCATCCAAAAGTCGCATTTGGTGAACCTGATTTATATCAAAAAGTACATCAAAAGTGATGGCGGATGGGTACTTACTTCCGACGGGGCAGAACTGCCGGTATCACCGCTGAAAAGAGAGGCGTTGTTGGGGGAATTGTCGTTTGGGGTGGAGGGGTAGATTGGTTTTGTTCGGTGGGAATGGGGGTTTGTTCGATGGGGGTGCGGTTTCGATTGGAAAGTGAATGATTTTGGTTGTGAGTCTGGTACTTTTGATCCTAGTAAAACAGAAAATAAAGACTATAAAAATCTAATATTATGGAGAATTTTTTATTTACAATAAGCGGAAGCGAAATTCGCGGGTTAGAAGAAAGATTAGCCCAACCTTTGATTAATAACAACCCAAACTCTTTTAAAATTGGAGGGCTATTGATTTTGGCTGTTAGAGAAAGTGATAATTCTGTTACAAAATTCAAAATATTTCTTGTTTGTTGGGATATAAGTTCTAGTATTGCTAAATTAGTAATTCCGGGATTAAATCGCAATCTAAATGAGATTCGGATTGATGATGAACTGATTGGCATATTAGATGAACAGGAGCTTTCTCCTAATATTGCTATGCTGGAGGTATTAGCTCCATTTAGCAGGGTACCTATTCCAGAAGATATTCAAAATCCAAATATCATTAACCCTGATCGCTGGTTCAAACTAGCATTTGTTGATAAAGTTATTTATGATGAAATGGTAACAAGTAATGATTTTTATTATCGTTCCAATATCGATCCTAATAGATATACAATAGACAAAGATAATTTGATTAATGTAAATCCAGCAGAAAGAGGTCTCAATTTTTATGCTGCAATGTCAACGATGTATCATGGCATAGTTCCCTCTGAACCAGTCCGTCCGTCTTCTACCGACATTCTCCTAGAACCAGCCAGCTTTACCACACTAATGGTAAGGCCCAACCCAGAGCCTGTAATCGTTGACAACAATTCAAATGGTTCTGTTGCTTATGTATCTATACCCTCTTGCCCACCCTATTGGAAGCCAGCGTCACAGTTGATTTATTCTATACCTGGTCTTAGGTTTAGTGCCAACAGAGCCATTCAATTTGTAACAATATCAGAAGACAACTCACAAAATAAACCAAGTAATTGGGAGCGAATAATCTGGCTCTTAATTATTCTCATTTTAATTTTTATTGCTACTTGCAAAAAAATATAATTGGCTTATAAAAAATAATTAATGCTTGTTTGCAAGTATCTTTTTTACATAACTATATTATTAGCCACGTCTATTCCGCTTGAAGGGCAAAACACCTTTCAAGCGGAGTTATTAGGTGTAAAACAAGGTCTATCTCAAGCAACCAATTCGTTTATTTACAACGATAAAAGTGGATTTGTATGGATCAGCTCGATTGATGGGTTGAATCGTTTTAACGGCCGGAGCGTTGAGGTATTTAAACCTATCCGAGGTGATACCAATTCAATTAAAGGATCAAATATACAAAGCCCTTTCTTTGAAGATTTTGCACATAATATTTGGTTTGGGACAGAATCTGGATTGAATTGTTATCTTTTTCGTCAAAATAAATTTAAAAGTTATAGATTAAACCCCAAAGATTCAAGTGAACACACCCACAACTATCCATTTTTTTTAGAAAAAAATAGATTTTTATGGACAACTGTTGATAGTAATCTATATAAGATTGATACATGGTATCCCGAATTACCAGCCCACCTTATCTTACGAGGCTGCGAAGATTTTACAAGGTGCTCAGTAGATACTTTTAAAAACGGGTGTGTTCAAAATATCTATGTTGCATTTTGGGATAATAAGCCGGGATTTGAGGTAATCAGTTTTGATGAAAATGCAAATCTATTAAGTAGAAAACACTTCTTGGTAAATAATATTTTTGAAAAAAAATGTAAAATCGTCCAAATCACACCGAATGGAAATCATTTGATTTGGCTTTGTTCTAGTCTTGGACTGATCCAATTCAATCTAAACAACACAAACAATTATCAGGTTTTCAAAAACAATTTGGAAGTCAGTCAGTCCATTCAGCATTGTATTCATTTATCGAAAGATCAACTACTTGTTTCGGGGGCAAGCGGAGCAATTTACTGTTTTGATAAACAGCGATTAAAATTCAGCAATTGCTCGAATCAAAATATCGATAAAATAGGTATAGCACCTTGCATTACGAATAACTTATACCTTTCAAAAGAGCAACACATTTGGTGGGGTGTTCAATCAGAGGGCGTTTATTTTAGCCCAAAAGATCCGCCCTTTCAATTTACTAAATTTCCGAAAGGGGGCATTCGAGAACCAATCAAACAAATTTTTGAGTTTTCCAAAACAGAAACATGGCTTATTGGTAAAAATAATTACTACGTTTTAAAAAATAATAATTACCAACATGTTGCAAAGAAATCTTGTTTTCCATACGCTAAAATATTGCGAGATCACCGAGGTCGTATTTGGAGTTTTTCCATAAAAGGGTTACACCTTCTAAATACTTTGAATTATTCATGGAAATTAGTTGCCCAACTGGAAGAAAGCCGCTCATTTATGGATGCAATTATTCCGCGAGACAACTTATTACTTGTCGGAACACTAGAAGGGATCTTCAAAGTTGATTTATCGGACTTTAGTATTGAAAAACTATCAGATCAGGTTGCATATTCTTTGACAGTAGATAAAAAAGGGCAAATATGGCAGGGTGCAGATAATTTCATACAAGTATGGGATATTAATGCGCAACAAAAAATAGTACCAAAAACGAAATTACAAAATACGAATGATGTAAACTACTTGTATCACTCCGGTGCCTCGAACCAAATGTGGGCAGGTACATCAAGAGGTTTGCTTGTTATAGATATAAACAATTTTCAAGTAGATGTAATTGATGAACAAGATGGTCTTCAAAATCAATATATTTATGCAATTCAGCAGGATCGCAACTATAGGCTTTGGCTAAGTACAAACCAAGGGATTATTTATTTTTATTCGAATCAAAAACCTTATTTGTTCAAACAGTTTACGATGGACGACGGACTAAGTAGCAACGAATTTAACATAGCAGCCGCTCTTCAAGACAGCCGCGGCTACCTCTGGTTCGGCAGCACCAAAGGCATTGACGTATTCCATCCCGATTCCATCCAAGACCTCGGCCACGCCCCACAACTCGCCATTGTAGGGCTAAAAATACACGACCAAGAGTGGCACGGTGACACTGCCATTGAAGTAGTGCAACGAATCCAACTGCCTTATAATCAAAATACCCTTCGACTCGAATTGGCGGCAATGGAATACCTAGATCCAGAGCGCAACAAATTTAAAGTTTTGCTCCAGTTGGATAACGAACAACCCACTTGGACTGATCTTGGTACCCAAAATTTTGTCACTTATGCCAATCTCAAGCCCGGCAAATATACCTTTAGGTTCATCGCCTGCAACGCCGAAGGCATTTGGAACGATGAAAAGGATGCGCGGGTACTCTACATTGATATTGCGCCGCATTGGAGCGACACCTGGTGGTTTCGCACATTATTGGGAGTATTGATCCTTGGTTTTGTATCTGTAGCCACTGCATTGTACTACCGCTACCAACTGCGAGCACAACAACTTCAGAACGAAAAAATACAGCGCGAAGCCGAACGCCAGCGCATGGAATTGGAAAAAAACGTGGCATTAGCAGATGGCCAACGCAAAGTGGCTGAGTCCGAAATGAAACTGCTGCGCTCCCAACTCAATCCGCATTTTTTGTTCAATGCCATGAATTCGATCAACCGATATATACTCTCAAATGAAAAAGAAAAAGCCAGCGAGTACCTCGGGCAATTTGCTCAACTAACCCGTAGTATATTAGACAATAGCCGAAACCGAACCATCGCATTGGCCGATGAATTAAAAATGTTGCACCATTACCTTTCGTTGGAAAACCATCGGTTTAGGCAACAAATTAACTGGACATTTACGATCAGTCCTGACTTAGATGAAGATGAAGTGCAAGTACCTTCTATGTTGTTGCAACCCTTTGCCGAAAATGCAATACTTCATGGCTTGGCACCAAAAGGCGGCGGCCATATCGCCGTAGAAATCAGTGAACACGAAAATAGGTTGCAATGTATTATCCGTGACGACGGTGTGGGGCGACAGATCCGTACACCACTTCCTACAGATGAAAAACCCAAACATGCATCGGTTGGAATGCGCCTTATTTCGGAGCAATTAGATGCGTTTGCGGGACTGGAAGGCCAAAGTGCTTCTATTGCAGTCAACGATTTAAAAGATACTGAAGGCAACCCTACCGGAACAGAAGTCATTATTATATTACCACTTGTCTATAACGTATAACGTGGTGATTATGTCTTGTTGATTCAACTAGGGATTTGGTTCTGCCAAAACCCAATTTCGTTCATTTGGGTAATTTTTATGGTGATTTATCTATGATCTTTGAATCATTATTTAGGTTATAAAAATCTTATCCCCCTTATGCTTTACACTTTTCGCATCACTCAATTTTTTGGTATGGTTTCCTGCTTGCTCTTTTGGCAGGCACATCTACTCGCTCAATGCCCCCCTGCTGGTGGTATTACGCTCACCAACCAGGCTCAAGTCAATGACTTTCCAGTCCTTTATCCAGGTTGCACCACCATAGCAGGAGATTTGAATATTGGCATTTCGGGAGTCCCGTCCGATATTACTGATTTGACACCATTGAGCAGCATAACTACTATTACCAGAGGATTGTTCATGGTTGACAATGACGTACTGACTACGCTGAATGGACTTCATAACCTGACTTTTGTGGAAAGTTTTTCACTTCGAAGACATGATATCCTGAATGACCTTACCGCACTGCAAAACCTGAATGTCACCATAAATCTGACCATTTCTCAAAACCCTGCATTGACATCCCTCACTGGACTAAGCTCGGTTGTAACACTGGAAGATTTGGTATCTCCTTCTGGTTTGGGTACGCTTAATATTAATCAAAACGATGCTTTGACCAGCCTGAACGGACTGAATAACTTAGTGAAAGCCGAAAATGTCATAATAGAGAACAATGCTGTATTACCCAATTTGACGGGCTTGAATAGCCTTGGATTGATCAATGGAAGTATATTATCAACTTTACGGATTGGAGGAAATAATATGTTAAATTCTCTCAATGGTTTAAATGCGCTCACAACCATTACAAGCGCTCTCCGAATCGAAAACAACCCAATGCTTAATAATTTGTCTGCGCTGGCAATGCTTAATACAGTTCAGGCGGTTGCAATTAACAACAACGTAGCGTTACCAAACCTGTCTGGATTAAATGGCATCACTAATCTAACACAATTGGACTTGTTCAACAATACCTCTTTGACCACCCTAACCGGATTAAACAACTTAGCAACTACAGCAGGATTGCGTTGTTGGGGAAATACGTCGCTGAACAATTTGACAGCACTTTCAAATCTGACTGTAATCACCGGCATCGCTGAGTTTTATTACAATGATGCACTCACCAGTTTTACAGGCTTATCCAACCTTCAGACCATTGGGCAACGATTGGACATACAATATAACCCGGCATTACCAACACTGAGCGGTTTGGGAGGTATTGTTACATGTCCGACACTTATTATTGGAAACAACAATGGATTGACCTCACTTTCGGGGTTTACTGCGCCAGCATCTATGGCATCAATATCAATTGATAACAACCCAACTCTGACTAATCTAAATGGACTGAATAGTTTACAGAATATATCAAGTACAATTGACATTAGTTTTAACAATCAATTAAGTAGCCTTTCTGGGCTTTCCTCATTGGTTTCAGTGGGTCAATTTTTAAGTATTTCTATAAATAATTCGCTAACAAATTTGACTGGTCTCTCTAATTTAAATACCGTGAGTACTCAAATATTTATCAACGGTAATGCAGCACTTACTTCACTCAGTGGACTCAATAACTTGGCAAGTACAGGTGAGATATACTTACGGAACAACAATGTATTAACTAATATTAGTGCTTTGTCTAACATCTCTACCTGTGGTAGTTTTTGGATAGAAAACTGCGACGCATTGGTTTCATTAGGTAATATGCCCTTGCTGACACAAATGGCTCAACTTAGGATAGAACAAAATGCATTGCTCGCAAACCTGAATGGTTTAAACCTAAATAGCATCCAAAGTAGCTTTGGAAGCAGCGTGTATATCGGTTACAATGCTGTTCTTAATAGCATCAGTTCATTGAACAGTGTTAGTTTCTTTAACGGAAATTCAATAACGATCCGGAATAATCCACAACTCAGCGTTTGTGCCATTCCATTTATTTGCACCTATATTAATAATGGCGGGGTGCCATTCATCACTGCTAATGCCGCTGGTTGCAACACCTATTTACAGGTGCAATCTGCGTGTCCACCACTACCGGTTGAATTATTGGAATTTTGGGCAAAACCTGAGTTGAAAACAATATCATTGTATTGGCAAACTGCAATGGAACTCAACAATAATCATTTTATATTAGAACACAGTATTGATGGCAGATGGTTTCAAATGATTGGGCAATTACCCGCAAATCCAAGTCTTAAATATGTGTTTAGGCATCAAAACCCTTCAAATGGCATCAATTATTATCGGCTTCAACAAGTTGATATAGATGGCACATCTACGTATTCATCAATCGTACAAGCAAATATCAGCGGAGATAATATTGTAGCAATACCTAATCCAACTTCGGGTATGCTCACGCTGTCGGGTACAGATATCAGCGGTGCCATTATTCGAGTGCGTAACACGACGGGTATGGTAATGCGAACATTTACAATTGAAGAAGAAGTTCCTTTTATTGACCTGCAAACACTACCTAGTGGTCTGTATTTTTTAGAAATCCAAACTAAACGCGGCGCACAAGTAATAAAGGTAAGAAAACAATAATAATCTCAGTTAATCGCAGAAACCCTCTTATATCCAACTCCATATAATAATAAAAATATCTTTTGCTGCACTTGTGCGGTAAGGGCGCGGCATGCCGAAAAGCGAGATGAGTAGGCACTTATTTTTCATAAAAAGTTCAAAGTATTAAAAATGGAATCACTTATTTTATCTCAAAAATCATCAAAGGACATCAAAGATCCCGTATTAAAGGAACTGCTGGGCGACATCCGAACCATTGTGCAAGCAGAACTTTTACAAGCAACTGCGGCATCACAAAATCCCGAGAAGAAAAGTCGGACGGCAGCAAGACCTGCTTTTGCTGAATTTGACGAAATGTATAGTCAAATGGGCGAAGCACGACAGCAGCACGTCCGAAAAACCACAAAAAAATTCAACACACCAGCATTTAAAACCAAACTATCCGATCTGGGAATTGAATTAAGCAATGCAACCCCTGCATCAGAGCAGGTAGATTATGAAAAGATTTTCAAAGCCTATAAAGGTAAAGGAGAAAAATTGAGCACCCAATTAGAAAATGTTGGTCGGCGTACAATTGTTCCTTTCTCCTTGTTTCCAGATCCCGATGTCAGTAACTTGATCGAAAAAGTAAAGCAAACCGACAGAAACACAGAAGGTTACGCTGATTACATGGCACTTTTGGACAAAGACAAATTGATTGAATTGTATGAAAGAGAAGTGGGCAAAATTACTGACAAAGAAGCATTTTTTGAGGCACATGAGCCGTCCTTAGAGGAGGCAACTAAAATTCGCCGTACTGTAACAGAATGGCAAAAAAGGGGGCCAAATGATCCGGCAAAATATAAAAACAGTTTATTGAGGCTGATCGTTTCAAGGGTGCTTTGCA
>JBEAVK010000327.1:0-21428 GCA_041160955.1 Bacteroidota bacterium | reverse complement strand
TGGACATTCTAAAAAAAGAAAAAAACAGAAACACCAGCACTCCTATGGAAATCACTACGGATAAAACATAGTATAGCACAATAATTTTCACAATACTTAATTCGATGCTACCCATGGGTAGGCCAATAGCTGATGCTGTTGTGCCATATTGAATGCTACAATACGTGTAAAACGACAGCGCAGTAACCATTAAAATGGCAAAAAACCAAGGTATAAATCCTATGAAATTTTGACAAATGGAAATTTACTCATTGAGATAGTTTTTAGATATTAGACTTGTTGCGGCGGGAGACTGCGCTCCCACTGCAACAAGTCTAATCTTTTGCTGGCCGCCACAATGGCCCAACCGCTAATAGCAATACAATCACATTAAAAAAAGCATTAGAGGCATTGCCTGATGCAATGGACCCCGAACTATCCAGAAAAAACCAGCATAATAATCCAGTTAGTACTGTTTTACGCACACCTTCTGGTGCTTTGTCATAGACCCAAATGGATAATAGCCAAATTGTTACGCCCCAACCCAAAAGAAATCCGCCGGTAAGTGCCGAAAGAAACCTCGTATCTGGATCGTTGTAGGTGGTAGCGTTATCTATGGGCCAACTCAACAGATCAAGTGTGAGTCGTGCGGGTTCTATAGTGGATGCCATAGTACCTAAGAAAAAGATAGGGCCAAATGAGCCGACCACAACGGCTGTAATTTTAAGCCAAAATTTATGGAACTGGTGTGTCATTACTTTATGCTAGTTGTGCTTTGATGATACATTTATAATTGTTCGATGTTACAATTTCAGCACAAAGTTAGCATGGCACTATTGCTTTTTTTAGACGCTACCGTACAATGGAAATAGAGTGGGTACGCATTTCTTATGTAAAGTTGGAGATAATTTTTTTTAAGTTAGAGAAATAATTAGACAGCCACTTATAATTAATGTTTTCCGCTGTAATTTGCAAATAGAAGTTTTCCAGTGCCAGTTCAAAAATGCCTTCCAGTTGTTGTCTGTTTAATTTTGGACTAATATCTTTTACCCAAATCATCACAAAGTAATCGCCTGTAATTTGATTGGATTTAAGGAGTATATTGTTGAATTGTTTGTCTGCTCGGAGTATGCGTAGTTGTCGGTTGAAAAGCAGATCTGTTTTATGTTCCAAAAGGACGTTGATGAGTTCGGGATCAATATTTTGAGCCCGTTTTTCATTATTGGCCATAATATAGGATTGCTGGATATGGTAATCCAGTAGGTATTCGAGGAATATATCTGTATCGGCAAAGTGATGGTAAAAAGAGGATTTGCTGATGCCTACTTTTTTGGCAAGCGGTTCTATTTTTAGTCCGTTTTGACCCAAAAGGGCAAATGCTTCGTATCCTGTCTTAATCCAAATTTCTTTCTGGTTGGCGAGCATTGTATGGTTATGATTTTGTTTGTTTTAAGTATTTGCACACAATTACTTGCATTTTCAGTGCGTAAAGATATGAGATTTCCTGTTTACGTGCTTGAATCTTATTCCTAAAGCGGCGTAACTTAACTACAACTTTACAAATTTCCCCACCTTGTTTCCAACGCGCAAGAAATACATCCCTTTAGGTAATGCCCGAATATCAAGGGGTTGTGCGCTGGAAATTTCACCTTGAAAAACCATTTGACCCGAAATATTTTGCATCTCCATCTGTGTCGGTGCGGTGAGGTTGCCGATATGAAGAATTTCACCAGCAGGGTTAGGATAAAGAGTCAATACCGCCTCCTCCTGATAGGCTATATCGGTCGAAGAGGTTATACAATTATCAGGATTTCCCATAATGACTTGTCCGCTCCCTACGATAAATGATGTGATATTAGGCATCCCATAATAAACGACATTCCCGAATCCAAAAATATTCGCATTCAATTGATTTTCAGCGTTTACTATGGCATCTCCAGTACCAAGGAGCGTAACCGTACAAGTCTCTGCGGTAACTACACAAGCCGTAAAATCACCGGAACCTGTCAGGTTGACGGCGTATTTCTTTAAGGCTATAAAATCCTTGGTGACTGTAATATTACCTGAACCACCTAGTTGTACATCGAAGTCGGTAGCCAATTTAAAAGCGCCGATAAACATATTACCCGAGCCTGAATTACTCACACTTAACTGTACTACATTATTAAAATCTCCAATAATCACCGTTCCATTTCCAAGTTGATCAAAGGCCACTAACGATGGGACAACAATATTAATATTGAGCGCATAATTGGTGTAGCAATTCACCACAGATGTGCGCAAGGACACGCCAAGCCGACCATCTATTACCTCCGTAACCAAACTATCAAGGATATTGGAGTCCCCTGTGACGGAAACGGATTGTGTATTGCCCCTACTTACATTGATTTGTATCCCTACAAGGGGGCTTATTTTATCAAAACTACTAAGATTCAGTGTGCGTGTAATGATATTTCCATTACCATCTACACAGGGTTGGCTGTAGGAAAGTAATGGAGCGAAAGATGCGATGAATAGAAGGAGTATTTGTTTTTTGATTGATAGCATTTTGTTGATTTTCGTTTTTGGAACGTGAATATTACGAACCGTGTTAGGAACGATAAAACGCCGAGAAGGTTTAGAAAAGTATGCTAAAAAATCTCCTTAACTTTTACAACAGATGAAAATGTTTGTCCCAAAACTGCTACCTATTGTTCAATGATTTAAATTCCAAATGCAAAAGTTCAGCATGGTAGCAAATGATACCCAAGCGATGTATGGTACAAGTAGCCATGCATTAGCACTTGCCAATAATCCACTAGTGATGGCCACACCTTCAAAAATAAGAATTGCGATAGTGAATTTCCAAGCGTAAGATGATTCTTTTGTTATTGCCATGATCCAATTTTAGCGTTTATTTTTTGAAGGTAATAATGGAAATAGAAGTGCTAATGATTGACTATGTGTAAAATATTTGTAAATCCAATTAATGAATACAATTAAGCGGTTTTTGAATCCAATTAATAAAAACAAGTGCAGGGTCATCCATATTAACCAAGCAAAGAATCCATGAAAGGAGATGCGGGGATAGGCCAAATCAACTACGGCTTTGTTCCTACCAACGGTTGCCATGCTGCCTTTGTTGACATACTTGAATGGAACCAAGGCTTTGTTTTCTACCAGTCGAAAGAAATTATTTGCTAAATTTTTTGACTGGTCTATTGCTACACTGGCTAATTGAGGTAATCCTTTGGGATATAAATCACTTTCCATCAAAGCCACATCGCCTAATGCAAAAATATTATTTGTAGATATGACACGATGGTAACTATCGGTTTTCAGCTGATTAGATTTTGAAATAAAATCCGGATGTACGCCTTGTGGGATATTGCCTTTAACTCCCGCCGCCCAAATCACAAAAGTAGATTCAATAATGGAGGCATCTTGCATCAGTAATTGTGTCCCGTTATATTCTTTCACAACGGTATTAAGCATAACGGTAACACCTAATTTTTCTAAATATTCTTTTGCTTTTTGCGACGATGATTCACTCATTGCTGAAAGCAATTTTGATGATCCTTCCAAAAGGAAAATGTCCATTTCTTCAAAATTCAATTCAGGGTATTCCAATGGCAATGTATCGGTCTTCATCTCCGCTAATGCGCCACTAAGTTCTACTCCAGTAGGTCCACCACCGACAATAACAACGGATAAAAGTTTGTTTTTCTTTGCGGTATTTGCAGTAAGCGCATCTTCAAAATGTTGTAGTAAAGTGTTCCTGATTAGCAATGCCTCAAAAGTCGATTTCATAGGGAACGTTTTTTGCTCAATAGCCACATTCCCAAAATAATTTGTGACGGCTCCTGTGGCAATTACCAAGTAATCGTAATTGAAATTCCCATTTGAAGTTACTATATTGTTTTTTTCTATGTCAATATTAGTAACATCTGTAATTCGGATATTGACATTTTTACTTCTGTGAAAAATATTACGCAAAGGAAAAGAAATATTGCTCGCATCTAAGTTGGCCATTGCCACTTGATAAAACAAGGGTTGAAACTGGTGATAATTGTTTTTGTCAATTAACGTAATGGTGTAATTGGGGTGATTATTCAATGTTCTTGCTAATTTTAAACCCGCAAACCCTGCTCCGATAATTACAATATGTTTTTGGGAATGTTTGGCATATTCGGTTGCTATGCCCTGCAATGATTCATTGTACTCATTTAAGATATTCGCATTTATTTCTGGTTTTTCTTCAGATGGAATTGTAATGGTCATTTCATCCGCAAACTGTGATAGTTCTGGATAGTTTTCCTGAATCTTAATAGTTGTTTCAAGAATTTCTTTATTTAATTCGTCTTTGGTTTTCATATATAATTTATTTTTGTAGAAAGAATTATTTTCTTGATGGAATTGATTATTTTTTTTGCAACTATCCAGCCGTCATCCAAATTCCCGTAGGGAATGTATGTTTATAGGGTGGAATGAAAAAAACTGGTTCAATTCCCTACGGGAATGTATGTTATTTTGCGCGTTTTTACATAAAATCCCTACGGGATTTGGGCAATTTACGCTATTCAGTCTATAAACATATATTCCCTCCGGGAATTTTTTGATGGCGGATTGATAGTTATTTTTTATAATTTGATAATAATGGGCAAAGGAACGAGGAAACAATAACTTGCTATTTTTAGGTAGCATGAGCAGAAAGGAATCAGCCCAAAGTGTTAAGTTATTGTTTTCTCGTTCCTAATCTAATTTATGATTTGTGTCTTTATTATCCGACTTTTTGGAAGCAGGATACTAGAACGGGTCCGATAACTCACTCACCCTGATCAGTTTTTTATTGACAAATTCATAAATACCCAATTCGGAGAGTTCTCTACCATAACCTGAGCCTTTGGTGCCTCCAAAAGGTAAATCGGCCTGTGTCCATGTTGGATGATTAATAAAAACCATTCCAGTATCAATTTGGTCGGCTACTCGTTTGCCCCGTTCTATATCTTGTGTAAATACCGAACCACCCAAACCAAATGGAGAATCATTGGCCAAGTCAATCGCTTCCTGTTCGTTTTTCACGGTAAAAAAGACGGCAACTGGGCCAAAGAACTCTTCATAATAAACCGGATTGTCCGGTAGCATATTAGTCAGTATTGTGGGTTGCATAAAAGCGCCTTCCCTGTCCACTCTTTTGCCACCCAATAGAATTGTAGCACCGCCATCTACCGCTCGTTGTACCTGATCAGCAATTTGTACGGCCGCTGCTTCATTACACATTGGCCCTAATTGAGTGGCTACATCCATTGGGTCGCCGATGACCAATGTCGCGAATTTGGTTTTAAACTTTTCTAAAAAAGTAGCCGCAACACTTTCCACTGCAATAAATCTTTTGGAAGCAATACAACATTCCCCATTGTTATTGATTCGCCCCACTACAGCCCATTCTACTGTTTTTTCAATATCAGCATCTTCTAATATGATAAAAGCATCGCTGCCGCCTAGTTCTAAAACAGATTTTTTCAAATATTTACCAGCGGCGGCGGCAATACTTGCGCCTGCCGTCTCACTTCCAGTAAGCGATACACCTTTAATTCTTTTGTCAGATACCAAACCCGAAGCCCTCTCACCCGATATGAGCAGGTTGGTGTAAAGCCCAATTGGGGCACCCGCTGCTTTAAATATTTCCTCCATAGCAATAGCACACTGCGGAACAATAGATGCATGCTTTATAAGTATGGTATTGCCCACCATAACATTGGGGGCGGCAAAACGCGCTACCTGATAAAATGGAAAATTCCACGGCTGTACACCCAGTAGCACACCGATAGGACTGTGTCTTACCAATGCCTGTCCATGTATCGGGTTTAAAATTTTATCAGCCAAAAAACTTTCTGCATGGTTGGCATAATAATCAAATATTTCTGCACTTAATTTTATTTCACCTTCTGCCTGAGCAACTAGTTTGCCCATTTCCATTGTTATCATTTTGGCAAGGACTTTCTTTTTTTCTCGGAGTAAGCCCGCCACTTTATGCAGCAATGCTGCCCTCAACTTGTAATCGGTCTTTTTCCAAGTTTCAAATGTAGCAGCAGATGTTGCAATCGCTTGATCTACGGCTTCGGCTGTCATTTCTGTAAAAACTTGCTCTACTTTGTTTGTCGTTGGGTTAATTGTTTGAATCGCCATAATATTTTTTATAGTTATAACTTTTTGATTTACATTGCATTGACAACCGTTAAAATCCTTTTGGTCATTGCTGCTTGCTTATTTACTCTAACACATTCCAATAATTCTTTTACATAAACATCTGCTAATTTATCGGTAGCCTCTTTGTCGGATGGATTTCCTTTATCATCAAATGCTTTGGTTACATTAGGTACAGGAAACATATTGGTGACAGTCCAAGCCCCAATTTTCCATAGTGTAAATTGCAACGATACCAACGCTTGCGAACCACCAAAAACACCAGCCGATACTGTGCTAATGGAGATTGGTTTGCCGTGCCATTCGTCGTACAAAAGATCAACCACGTTTTTGAGACTAGCAGGAAAACTACCATTGTATTCTGGTGTAACAATGATAATTCCATCGGCTAATTTTACTTTATTGGCAAAATCAAGCACTTCTTCAGAAGGATTTTGAAGTGTTTTAATTGTATCTTCAAAAATAGGAAATTTATATACTTTCAAATCCAATATTTCAGCCGTAGATAAATTATTTTCTTCTAAGTAATTTTTAAGATATAAAGCCACATGATGGCTTTTGCGTTCTCGCCTGACGCTAGACGATATGATGACAATATGTGGCATTTTTGATTTTATTTTTTGTAAATTTATTTTGAAACTCGCTTAAAGAACATGATCCAAAAGCGAAATAACTTAAGAAATCCGCCTGCATTTCTATGCTACAAAGGTCAGCCTCTTTGCTACAGTGCCTATTATACAATTGCATGAAAGTATTGTAGGATTCACACTTTAGGAAAGTAAAAACAATAGTTTATTTAATGCGAAAGGAATTACAGCGGTGTTTGGTGATAAATAATTCGGTTTGCTTTAAAAATTAAAAGGGGAACGACGTCCCCTTTTAATCGAAATTAAGGAATGAGATTTAAATAAAGGTACAAATTTAGCGGCCTTATTTTGCCACTCTTTGCGTTATTCATCGGTTGTTTAGCACCACTAAACGCCCTCTTCATGCCTTAATA
The DNA here is from genome assembly GCA_041160955.1 of Bacteroidota bacterium. GTDB lineage: Bacteria > Bacteroidota > Bacteroidia > Chitinophagales > Saprospiraceae > M3007. The sequence goes on along the minus strand of JBEAVK010000327.1, from coordinate 14,263 downwards.
GTGACAAAATCGTCTCCCCAAATCTGTACCTTTATTTAAATCTCATTCCTAAGCCATTGTGGTAGCAAGTGCTATGCAGGTTTCTGCACATTCCTTACAGGCAGCGGCACACGCTTTGCAACTTGCATGATGAGCGGCATGCTTCGCGCACTCCTCTGCACATGCGGTACAAACGTTAGCGCATAAAACGTGTAGGTCGTGACCGTACGCAGAACCTCGTGCCTCCAATCTTGCACATAATGCACAAATATCAGCGCAGTCGCGGCACAAGATGATACAATCTTGATTGCCCACTTTAATACAATCCGTAATGCACTTTTCGCAGGTAACTAAACACGCTAAACAAGCGTCGATACAACTTTTTAAATCCTTCATATTATTTTGCTTAACATTGTGAATAAATTTTTATAATGTAGCAAAGGTCGGTGTACCAGCAATGGAAAATATTACACAATTATAGAAATAAGTTGAATCATTTATTTGGTTTTTATTGCGGAAGGAAATTTACCCAGTAGTATAGTTCGGACCACTTAGCACTTTGTGGTGAAATTGAAATAGGAGGAAGGCTAAAACAAGATAATTGAAAAAAACGCCAGAAGAGGAAAAGGCGAAAAGAGGTAAAAACCAAAATTGGGCGATCTAAATAAAAAATTGCTGGGCAACAAGCAAAAATGACATGAGCCACCCCAAAAACTCGGGATGGCTCATGTTTTGTACTTTTATTCCTTTTGAAAGGTAAAAACAACCTTATTTAGTCAATTTCAAAGACTCATAAATGCTTCTTCCGATACATTCGCCATGTCGGAAGCCCAATTCACAAGCACGACGCATGTGTACACCGCCAAAAATACGGGAATGATATGCTTGAATACCTGCCTCTTTGAACGAAGTAAATGTCCTTGTGCCCAGTCCTTTGTCTGCATGTTGTGCATCAGAGAAAGAGCGTGAACCAAACATTTCGGTCAAAATTTCGGAAGAAATACCCGCATTAGTAGAAGTACCAGAAGTGTAATCAGGATATGGTGGAGTTGGGACAGGTGAACTCCAATCAGGATGGCCCATTACTTCGCGAATATAGGTGGCTGGACGCTGGAGATTGTATTTGTATTTCATATACCAACAAGCCAAAAATGCATCGCGTGTACCAATCGCAAGTCGGGTGTACATACGCAAAGTGGTAGAAAGATCCAAATCATACTGATCTACCAATTGTGAAGCGATACCCAACCAAGAACCCGCAGGTGTACCGGATGCGCCAGCATTATTCGCCCAAAAATGACCAATATCTACTTTCTGTGGATCAAAAGACGCAAGATATACTTCTTCTACATCTTTGTAGTAGAGGCTATTGGGGTCTTCACTGTAAGGGAACGGCGGTTCTGGTTCGCAGATCTGAACGCTTTCAATAATAAATGAACGCTGTGTCCACCAAAATGGTTGCATGAACCAAGGGCGATTAGGATCAGTTGGCTTATAGTACCATTTTTTATCGGTGCTGGGGTAATAAGGCAAGTTTTCGAGGCCAATACGATTGTCCGTAGCAGCCCAAGCCAAAATAGCACCCGATAAACGATCGGCGTAAGCCTTAGAATCATTGACAACTTGTGCGCTCAGCCCAAATTCTGCAATCATATCGCTTTCCTGGCGGTTAGCCACTTCTTCCATACGAATCCTTGAATCTTCTGCCATTGTTCCCATAATTGATCTAATTACAGTAGGTGTAGCATGACAAAGCACGATGCCATAATCGATCTCGACACCCGGATCAGGTACAGGCAATGACTCCAAGCCATTCAATTGCCCCACCAATGATCGGCCATCGGGCATACCGTGCACCATGGATTCGTGCATCGTAATTGCGGTATAAGCATAAAGGCGAGATGCATCCAATGCAAACCAACCTTGACGCCTTATGGAATTGTAAGTAATATCCATCCAGTCTTTTGCAAGGCTGGCTCGATAAAGACTAAAATCTTTACCTGTGGGCTGTGGTGTAGTGGTTTCCTTATTTTGGCAACCTTGGATCAAACTTCCGCCTACGAGCAGAAGGAAAAAAGCAATAACTTTAAGGGTACTATTCTTTTTCATAAAATAAAAATGTGATGACGTTATTAGTAAAGTACTGAACAACATATCACAATATTTATGCCAAAAAAGCAGCAACACAACCCTGTGTGATAGTTTTACTATCATTTTCGATTAAAGTCCATTAATATACCTCAAACGCATCTTTTTTTGCCTTAAAATACTCAAAAAAAGTACTTTTGGAAATTATTGGTACTAGCGGTTGTTCCATAAGTACGGTAATTGGTCTGAGTTAGTAAAGAGGCTGTCTCATAAGTACGGTAATTGGTCTGAGTACTTCATCTAGGCCAAATAAAATATCAAAAAAAGTCTGGATAGAGTGTCGGCGTGGCTGCGAGTCACGCCGACACTACGCTCAATCAAAATATTATTTTGTTGGCATTTTTAACTCCGTACTTATGATACAGCCTCTACACTCAACAAAGTCTATTAATTACCGCTGTATTTACCCGCCCAATTAAACATCTCTGCCAAAACATGGCCAATACTCTCTTTTGCACGGTATCCGTGGCTTTCGTGCGGTAGCAATACCAGTCTTGCTGTACCACCATTGCCTTTAATGGCTTGGTATAAACGTTCCGATTGAATGGTAAACGTACCGGGGTTATTGTCGGCTTCACCATGTATCATCAACAATGGCTCGTTTATCTTATTGGCGTGTGTAAATGGCGACAAATTCATGTAAATATCCTGCGCCTCCCAAAAAGAACGCCGCTCGCTTTGGAACCCAAATGGTGTCAGCGTTCGGTTATATGCGCCCGAACGTGCTATCCCGTAAGCATAATCATCGGAGTGCGCCAGTAAGTTGGCCGTCATAAATGCGCCATAAGAGTGCCCTCCTACCCCAACACGTTTCCGGTCGATGATACCCAAGGAATCCAAATAATCAATCGCAGCACGACCACCAGAAGTAATTTGCTCCACAAAAGTATTGTTCATCGTTTCTGGATCGCCTACCACTGGTACAGTTGCATCCATCAATACGGCATAGCCCATCATAACAAAAAACAAAGGTGAGTCACCCCTATAAAACGTAAAACGGTTATCAGAAGCACGTACTTGCCCTGCCGTTGCTGCATCGGAATACTCCAGCGGATAGGCCCACATAAAGAGCGGTAAACGATCCCCTTTCTTATAGGTTTCTGGTAAATAAAGCGTTCCCGACAGCGGAACACCATCTTTGCGCTTGTATTTTACCAGTTCGTGGCGGATACCGGTGAGTTGTGGCGCAGGATCAGCAAAGGCTGTCAATGCACGCCGATTGCCACTATTGGTATTTTGAACAAAATAATTCGGTGGTTCTTTTTGGCTTTGGTACCGAGTAATAATAGTGGTGTATGTTTTATCACCAAAAGCAATGAATTCCTCAAAAGTATTAGGTTTTGACTTAAATACGGTCGTTTTTTCGTGTGTTTTTAGATTAATTTTATCTAAACGAGGAAAACTACCTTCTGGGGTAGCGCCATTGGTTTGGTAATACACCCAATCTCCTTCCTGCGCCATTACGTATTCGCCATTAGGCAAACGTTGATAGACAGGATCTCCAGGATTATTATAATCATCGTTGATACTCATACTAAACATGGTATCCAACTGAGCGGGTTTATTCATGTCCATTTTCCATACATCTACCCAACGGCGGTCGCGGTCGTATTCTGTGAGGAGTACAATATCTTTATTGGCCGTCCAATCAATACCCGAATACCGCTGGCGCAATTGTAGTAACTCGCGTGGTGGTGCTGTAAATGGCGCATCTTGTACCATCACTTTGTCGCGGCGTTCTACTTTTTTCTTTGGGTCACCACCATCCAGTGCTTCTGCCCAAACCAAACGCGCAGGATGGAGCGGCTGCCAGCCCATTTCACGAGGGCCTGTAATAACGCCTTGGCGCGGAATTTCGTCGGTAACGCCTAAGGAGACGAGGGTATGCTCTTTTTTGCCTGTTTTATCCCAAATTTCGGTCTTTCGAGCAAAATTACTATACTGCACCCTAAAACTAAACGGGCGTTGCAATTGGGTCACCATAATATGTTGCTCATCCGGGGAATAAGAGGTTTGCATAAACATACCTGGCGCGCCAATCAACGTGGATTTACCTTTTTGCACATTCACCAAGGCCAATTGTGCCGTAGCCAAGTACTCAAATTGGGCTTCGTCGCTTTGGGATTTGAGCAAATCCTGGAAGGTCATTACCTGCGATTTTTTGCCATAAGTTTCGTCAATATTGGGTCCTGTTGGTACCGATGGCGTTGCGGGCATTGCTCCTCGGCCAGCGGGTATGGTACGCACCAGCAATTGCTCGCTATCATCGAGCCAGAAAAAGGCACTACCCAATACATCATTGATGTAAAACTGGCCTAAACGCGCTGATTTGCCCGTTTTGGTATCGGCAGTCCACAATTCTACACCTTGGTCGGTATCTACACTAAAGGCAATACGTTTACCATTAGGTGCCCATTGCGGTATTGTGGAGAGCTGGCCATTTACAGGTGCTGCAATGGTAACAGTTTTGCCATCAGAGAGCCACTGGATTCTAATGGTCGTAAACTCGGTGATACGTTGGCGGGAATTACGGGCCGCATCAATACGAAGGCCGCCGAGTTTTAAAAATGGCCGCGCCAGTGTTGCGATCCCCGGGTTAGGATTGTAATCCACCAGCATCATTGCATCCTTTTCGGGATTGACACTTATAGAGGGCGTAGGAGCGGCTTCTACCACACTTTGGACTTTTGAGGGTGGTTTGAGGTAGCCCGTTTGAGCCGAAAGCGTAGCATTCAGTGCTAGTAAAAAGAGTAAATAATAGTATTTTGACATAAAAAAATAGAAAAATGAATGGTAAGTACAAGAACATAATTAAGTTCCAAAGATACTACGATATTTAAACACCAACAGGAGTCATCCAAAAGATTCGGAAGGTTTCTGTTTTTAAATGTACTTGATATGGCGCAGACTAGGCCGAAGCCTGCTATATTTTCTATTTCAACTACTCCATCCAAATACTTAAATACTTATGTACCTTTGTCGCGCATCTATCTAATACCCAACCTTGGTACAATGCCCATATTTTACGCCCTTATCTCTATTTTGCACCTCATTGGCGAAGCCTTTAATCTATCATTAGTTTATTTTACAAAGCCATTGCTCATACCGGCACTAGCATTTTGGTGGTGGCAGCATAGCCGTTCATCACCCATACGAAATACAGTATTGTGGGCACTGGTATTTTCTACCTTGGGCGATATTTTACTCATGGGCGCGGGCAGAAACGCGTATTTTTTCTTGTTAGGATTGGCGGCTTTTTTGGTGGCGCACGTATTTTATATTTATACTTTTAGAACATTGCTCCGGGGAAAAAAGGGTTATTTGCAGCAATATCCTGCATGGATTTTGCCATTTTTTTTGTATTTAGTGGGATTATTGTACTTTCTGTGGGGCGGTATTCCCATGGCGATGAAAGGCGCAGTAGCGGTATATGCTGCCACCATCACCATTATGGCTATACTGGCTTTGCATTTGCGGGGTGTCATATCGGATTATTCGGCGCGTTGGCTGTTTTTAGGCGCTGTACTATTTGTGCTATCGGATAGTATGATTGCGATCAATAAATTTGGGTATCCGTTTCCGGAGGCACGGGTCGCTATTATGGGGACTTATATTTTTGGGCAGTATGCGTTGGTATGGGCATTGTCGCGCTGGAATAGTAATTAGTTATGCAAACTCGTTCTTGGCAGCGAAATAAGAATTTATCGTATCTTTGTCGGGTTAGAGCGATGATTACATATTTTTAACTTAATTTTTTCAAACTACATATTTTTAACATGAAATTGAATCAATTCATTGTTGCAGTGCTATTTGCTGCATTTTCCAGCCTTTTTGTAGGCACTACAGCATTTGCACAAACAGCAGCAAATGGTACACTTACAGAAAGAGAGCCTTCTTTTAAAGGTGGTCCCGCAGCACTTACGGCTTATTTAGACAAAAATGTAAAGTATCCAGAAGAGTGTCGTGTTGCTAAAATTAAAGGTCGCGTATCAGTCGTTTGCTCGATTGCTAAAGACGGCAGCATTACAAAAGTAGTGGACGGTAGCAAGCAAAAACAGGATAGCCGTTTAGTAGCAGAAGCATTGCGCGTAGTAGGTGCTATGCCAAAATGGGATGCAGCCATTGTTAAAGGACAATTGGTGGACAGCAGGGCTATTGTAGCCGTTGTTTTTAAATAAGCATCTGTTTAGAATAATGCCGATTATTTATCCTAAAAACCGATGGTTTTTAGGATAAATAAAACAAATGCCACAATAGCATTTCAGATAGAACATGGTTCTATGAAATATGCTGTTGTGGCATTTTTCTTACCTAATTTCGTATATCATTACCCCACGCCAATTTCCCACGAATTGTTTTTAGGAACGTTTCATCTTGCAATTGCACCAGTTTTACAGTGAAATCATTTTTCCGTACAGCTAATTGGTGGTGTGTCCCAATCAACTCAAACCGCGAATCCATGGTGCAGATAAAATTCTCCCCGCGGCCTTCTATTTCAAAAGAAACCACCGAATCATCGGACAATACAATCGGGCGCACATTGAGGTTGTGCGGTGCCACAGGGGTTAATACAAAATTGGCTGAATTGGGCATGATAAGTGGGCCTCCACAACTCAAAGAATACCCCGTACTTCCAGTAGGCGTAGCAAGCACTATACCATCGGCCCAATAAGAATTGAGAAAATCGCCATTGATATAAGTATGCACCGTAATCATCGACGAGGTATCGCGTTTTAAAATAGTGCAATCATTCAATGCAAAATTGACATCGCCAAAAAGACCAGGCGTGCTTTCCAAAAACAACGTACTGCGTTCGTCCAATTGGTACATACCGTTTTTTAGTTTCTGAACCGCATTGGCAATATTGGTTTTTTCAATATTATTCAAAAATCCCATCCTGCCCAGATTGATCCCCAACATAGGCACATCCGAACTACGCACTAAAGTAACCGCACTAAGCATAGTGCCATCACCGCCTAGAACGATTACAAAATCAATTTTATGCACTTTGAAACCGCGGTGGTCATCAAAAGGGGCATAAGGCCCCTTAAACTTGATTTTGTGAATAATATCTTGTAAATAAGGCGTATATATATAGGTATTAAACCCCTCGGCATGGAGTGCATCAAAAACTGCTTGAATGTGTATATGATCCTTCTCCTTGTATTGTCGTCCGTAAACTACTACTTGCATGGCGTAAAATTATAACTAAGTCCCCGTAATTTGGTATCCTATCGAAAAAAACAAAGTATTACCCGTTAATTGAGGGTTGTTTTTGCCAAAATTCAACCGATTATAACCAATTCTCATCTTAAAACCAGCGTAATTGGGCGGTAATAACCCGCGCTCATTATTTTTTCTGGTTTTTAGTTTTAAATCAATACCCAAACCCACGCCCAAAGAAAGTGAGGTTACATCAAATTCAACATAAGGATTCTCCAACACATTACCATCATCATCGGTGGGTGCTACCGAATTAAAACTAACCACGCCAGCCCGCACAAATGGGCTGATACGCACCTTTGTTTTATCAAAAACAGCATAACCCACCGAAAAACCATAATCGTTATAACTCGATCGGGCATTGATCGGCCAATCAGCAAAATTACCATAAATAACACGTACGTTTTTCTGATACGTAATCGCAACTTGACCAGCAATCGTCCAGCGGCGCTTGTGGTAGTTAACGCCACCCAAAAACCCCCAACCTGCATTTACATTCCGTTCTAATTCTGATTGCCAATTGTTTTGCAACAAATTGGCTTCCACCGAAAACCAATGCCGTTTGGCTTCGGGCGGTAATTCCATAAAAGTTCTAACAAAATAGTTATACTTGGAGCCCGGATAACGTTTTAAAAAATCACTACGCAGATCCCGCTCGTTTTCTGTATTATTGCGCAGTAAATACTGTAAATGCAGGTTTAAAAAATCTTGCTCTTCAGCATTCAATCCCGATTTTTTTAATATTAGAGCATAATTATTCACGCCTGCATACATCGTTAGATCTAGTGCCTCAAACAGATTGTCCCTGGGCGGCTGCTTAGCGTACTCTTCATCGCTCTTTTTATTTGTAGTAAAATTTTGTACTTCTTCCAAAAGTAATCTATGCCGCTCCGACCAATGATAAGCCAACCAACGTTCATCCCAAAGCAGTCCCCAATGTTCTGGACTGGACAAATCGCGCAAAGAGTCGATGTATATCGCACCACTTTTCTTGTCGTTGGATGGAATAGCCTGCTTTAAAGAGACCCGCAAGGCGATGATTTGATCCAATTCATCCCATCCTTCGGGATGCTGCGCGAGGGTACTTACGGCATAAAATAAAAATAGGAGTGTCGGAAAAATAGATTTTATCTGCATAAAAGTGGGTGTAGTGGGTAAAAGAAATCGCTACATTTGCTGCAAATTTACCACACTATGAAATATCTTTATCTAAGCGCGCTATTTTTTATGATTTGTTGCGCAAATCCACAAAAAACAGCAACACTCATCCTTACCAATGGTCGCTTTTTTACATCAGATACCACCCAATTAGAAGTCACAGCGGTTGCCATTGACAACGACCGCATTGTATATGTCGGCAACGATGAAGGAGCACTCGCATACAAAGGAAAAGACACCCGAATGGTCAATTTGCAAGGCGCATTTGCCATGCCTGGCCTGATAGAAGGGCATGGGCATTTTTCTGCGCTGGGGCATAGTTTGCGCAACCTCAATTTGATGAATACCACTTCGTTTGCTCAAATACGCGATTTAGTCTCCGAAAAAATAAAAAACAGTACACCGAATACTTGGATCGAAGGACGTGGTTGGCACCAAGAAAAATGGACAGAAACAGCAGGTATAACCGTAAATGGCTACCCTTACCACAACGACATCAGTGCTGTATCGCCCGATAACCCTGTTGTGCTCTACCACGCCAGTGGACATGCCTTGCTCGCTAATGCAAAAGCCATGGAATTGGCAGGGATTAGTGCCGAAACCCCCAATCCCCAAGGCGGTCGTATTGTACGCGATGCCGCTGGAAAAGCACTGGGTGTATTTGAAGAAAATGCGATGGATCTGATCGATCAACCTTTCACAAAATGGAAAAACCAACGCTCAGAGGCCGAACGTATCGCCGAATTTGATACCATTGTTGGGTATGCAACCCGTGAATGCCTGCGTCGTGGCATCACATCGTTTCAGGATGCTGGGAGTAGTTGGTGGGAAATAGAACAATACCAACGCCTTGCGCAGGCCGGAAGTTTTGGCACTCGACTTTGGGCAATGGTTGCCCAGCCCCGTATGTCAGACTTAGGGAAACTCAAAGATTTTCCGAAATTGAACCTTGGAAATCATTTCTTCACTGTCCGGGCGGTAAAAGCCTATTTTGATGGGGCTTTAGGATCGTATGGGGCTTGGTTACTAGCACCATATTCCGATAAACCCGATTCTTATGGACAAAACACCACACCATTGGATACTATTGCAGCCATCGCAGCCGCTTGTCGAGACCAAAACCTGCAATATTGCGTCCATGCTATTGGCGACCGTGGCAACCGCGAAATACTCAATGTTTTTGAAAAAACAGGTATGAAACCAGATAGCCGTTGGCGGGTAGAGCATGCGCAGCATATTGACCCAGCCGATCAACCTCGTTTCCAGCAATTGGGGGTTATTGCCTCCATGCAAGCCATCCATTGCACGAGCGATGCACCATTCGTGGTCAAACGCCTCGGCGAAGAACGCGCACGTACAGGGGCATACGCCTGGCGCAACCTACTTGATTACGGCGCACATATATCCAATGGCACAGATACACCCGTAGAAGACGTGAACCCATTTCCTTGCCTTTTTTCGTCGGTTACCCGCCAATATCGACCATCGGAGCCCGCTTTTTATCCAGAACAAGCCATGACCCGACAAGAAGCATTACTGTCTTATACGATATGGAATGCTTATGCGGCTTTTGAAGAAAAAGATAAAGGCTCTATTGCTGTTGGCAAACTAGCCGATATTGTGATCCTCGACCGCGATATTTTGCGTTGCAATCCTTTGTTAATGCCGCAAACAAAAGTCATTGCAACTATTGTAGGAGGAAAGACTGTTTATGGCGGTATATAATCCTACATCAAAAGTCAATTATACAAAGATGATACGTTTTGTGGGTGCAGCACACCGCAATATTTGTAGAAAACCACGATTTATTATGTCCCAATACATAAATTTTAAGAATTTATATTAAACACTACCCTTTAGACATCTATTTATCGTTTTTTTGCACCAAAATATAACTATGCGACAATTTTGTATTTCCGCGCTTTGTTGCGCTATACTATTTCCTGCAACTATTTGGGGGCAGGAATTTGATCCAGAAACGGCTTTTGGCAACCTGACATCGATACGTGGGGTATGGTTTATGCCCACCGATCGTGGCGATCGTTTGGAAATTTGGCAGGTGGACAATGATAGCACCATGACCGGACGCTCGGTCAGAATTAAACCGGAAGATGGTGATACCGTAACTTTAGAAACCTTAAAATTGACATTGAGGGATACAAATATCATCTATTCCACAGTGGTTCGTGGCCAAAACGCCAATAAACCCGTCGATTTCAAACTTACAGAAGCCTATTCCGATGAGTTTGTGTTTACCAATCCCAAACACGACGATCCGCAAATTATCCGATATATTTTATTAGGTAACCGCGAAATGCAGGTAACCACAGAAGGCAAAAAGAACAATAGAGTTGTTACCCGCGAATTTGTATTCGAGCGGGAATTCAATCCTGTATCTTCTGAATTCCGGTTGCGGATCGGTACCAATGTGAGTTCGCTCATAGCAGAACGTAAGTTCAATAACATAGAAGAAAGCCCCAATTTCGGCGCACTTCCCGGTTGGGATTTTGGCCTTGGGATGGTATTCAAAGGCCGTGGTGGCTTTTTATCGCTGAATACAGAAATTGGTCTATCTGGTAAATACTCAAGTGTTCGATCTCGTTTTTTTGCAGATACCATACCGGGTAAACCAATTGCAGAGTTTATTCGTGATGGCGTTTATCGTACCACGTGGTTCACTGCTGCCGTTTTCCCTGAGTTTACCTTCAAACGCGATGGTCGTTTGTCTATGATCGTTGGGCCTTATTATGGTCGGTTAATATCGAACAAACTGGCCGGCACCACTACCCCACCGAGCAGAAATAAATTATTCAATTCCAATACCGACTTAAACAAGAATGATTTTGGTTTAATGGGGGGCTTGCAATATCGTTTAAATGTAGGCAAAAAGGACTTAAATGGTAAGTTGGGGCTGCGCTTTAACCTCGGTCTTTCTGATTTAGATGGCCTGTACAAACGCCGCTGCGACAACCCCGCACTGTGTAATGAGCGGGTGCTACTGCGCGGAATAACGGCGTATTATTCTGTGGATTTGGTAAAACTATAAATACGATGCGCCTATGGTCGTACCAACCCAAAACAACACTTATCACCCTTCAACATGGTGAGCAACATACCTGCTCCTGGCAATGGGTGCAAGGAGAGCGATGGCAAGCGGCCTACCAACTGATGGTGCCGCAAATGGTGCAATGCCAGATTCCTATTGGCCATAATGCCCCTGTTTGGGCTTGGCATTCGGTGAGGAGATATGGTGGAAAACCCGACGAAATGTGTGCTTTAATGCTGCTTTCTGATCTGGAACTAGAGGCTGGCATTGATTTAATCGAGTTAAATGTCCCTGCTGCGCTCGTACTTTTATCCAGTTACCCACATTGGAATGAAATCTTGTTTGCTATTTTAGGGAGAGAAGAACCGCCTGCCGAAGCACTAGAACAGTGTTTTAAAGTAGAAACCAGTCCGCGAAAAGGGCGACCTCCGTATAATTATCCAGAGATTCAGGCTTGTTTGCCTTATATTGAACCCAATTGGTTGGTGGGTTGGGAGGTATTGGATACGGAAAAAATATTGCGGCTTCGTTCCTAGTGAACGAAAATGGAACTATCTCCCCCAAAAAATCGTTTTTCCCCACATGTCCGAACTAACCACCGAGAAATATCCACGCACCCACCATTTCCCTTTTTCGGAAGGTGCCACCAATGACGATCGAATAAATAGTCAATGGCAATCTATTTTACAACATGAACTTGTGGTAACCGAAAAACTCGATGGCGAAAATACCTGTATCAAATCTAATGGCGTGTATGCCCGCTCCCATGGTACTGTCAATCGAAACCCTTGGGCGCGACCTATTTGGGATATTTGGGAACGCATAGGACATTCGCTCGGCGACCTCCATATTTTTGGCGAAAATATGTACGCTATTCATAGCATCGAGTATAAAAATATGCCGCAGTATTTTTACGTTTTTGGGATACGAGATGGACAAACTTGGCTCTCTTGGGACGAAATAGCAGATTATGCGCAAGTATTGGAACTGGCCCTCGTACCCGTTATTGCCAAAGGCCATTTTGACGAAAAAAAACTAAAAATGGAAATCGAGCAGCAACAGCGCAACGGCAGCCAATTGGGCGGCACAAGCGAGGGTGTAGTGTGCCGAACAGCCGCGGCTTTTTCCAATGATGATTTCCCCAAAAGCGTGCTTAAATACGTGCGCAAAAACCATGTACAAACCGATGAACACTGGACCCGTAATTGGAAAAAAGCATCACTCCAAAATGACTAGCCTACGCACCGAACCCGAGATCAATTGGGCGATGCTCGAGGCCGAAGGCTGGGTACAGGCCATGCAGGATTGTCCCCAAGAACCCGAGTACCACGCCGAGGGCGATGTATGGACGCATACCCGTATGGTCATGGACGCGCTATTGGATTTGCCCGAATACCAGACGCAAAGTGCTGCCAACCAAAACCTGTTACGCCACGCTGCACTCCTACACGATGTGGCCAAACCCGCCTGTACCGTCGTTGAAAATGGCAAAATAAGTTCGCCACGGCACGCCAAAGTAGGCGAAAAAATAGCACGTGAAATATTGTGGGATCATCCTTTCCAATTTCGTGAAGCAGTATGTGCTTTGGTGCGTTTTCATGGCCTTCCTATTTGGGGTTTAGAAAAAAACAACCCTATCCGATCCGCTGTGCTCGCAAGCTGGCGTGTTAGCAATGAACTGATTTATATTTTGGCGAAAGCGGATGTGCTGGGGCGTATTTGTGCTACCCAAAACGAACTGATGTACCGACTGGAACTTTACCGTGAATTATGCCTAGAAAATGATTGCTTTTACACAGAACGACCTTGGTTCAACGACCATAGCCGATTCCGGTATTTTTGGTCGGAAGAAACCTATCCAACCGAAATCTACGATGATACTACCCACGAAGTGATTATGTTAAGTGGTATAGCAGGTAGCGGAAAAGATACCGTTTATCAAAAACATTATGCTCATTTACCGTTGATTAGCCTCGATAATATTCGTCAGGAATATAAAATAAAGCCAGGCGACAAAGATGGGCAAGGAAAAGTAGCGCAAATAGCCTATGAAAGAGCCAAAGAATATTGCCGCCGCAAACAATCCTTTGTTTGGAACAGCACCAATCTTACAGCCGATATGCGCGCCCGTTTGATCGGTACGCTCCGAGTATATGACCCGCGTTTTACGATCCATTATATTGAGACGACCCAAAATGCTATTTTTCAAAGACGCAGAGACGATATTAATATTACAGTACTGGAGCGCATGATCCGTCAGTTGGAAATACCTGTACTCGGAGAAGCGCATCATTTATCTATTTCAATAACCTAAATATGGAAATGCTAGCCACTGCTATTGCTTTATTATTCGCTTTTATCAGTCTGTTTATCGCTTATCATGGCATCAAATATATGATGGATTGCCACCGCATGCTTCGCGCAGGACTATGGGCTAATGGTACCGTTACGTTGCTAAAACAAGTGGAAAGAACTCGATCTCTCCGGCGAGGTTTAAAAATGGCGAAGGATGCTGGTATTCCTCTTGCAGGTACGGGTGCGCGGGTGCAAAGAAATCGGTGTTCAAGCGATCCATTTGCGCCTGTACATCCTCGGCTGTGATGGGTTCGCCCTTGGTAGGCAGGAGGTGGAATACCACTGGTAGTACCACGCTGTCCATGCTACCATACGAGCGGAACTGTGCTGTATGTCGTTCTATGGCCGATTGTT
>JBEAVK010000165.1:0-5327 GCA_041160955.1 Bacteroidota bacterium | reverse complement strand
GATACATAATCCTGCTTGTAGAGCGTAACCGCTTTTTTGATCCAAAACCGATGGCTAAATTTTTACTAATATTTTAGCATTAAAAAATTCTAACAATCAAATTTTGTGTAAAGTCTATTATTTGCTTTACATTACTTTTTCTACATCATGTAGATCTAAAAGTTTTAGCATGGATTGAATATCTTCCTCTTCTACACCATCGTGACCTGGATAAAGAAACAATATTTGTTTGTCCAAACAATAAATGGTCAACACTAATCTCACAGATCCTCTAGTGACTGTTCTCTTTTTATATGAATAGGCTAAATCATGGTATAAGTACTTAACAGTAGATGCTCCATTCATTCGCCAATAGGTAACAACTAATTCGTTTTGGCAAAATTCAATAGAAGTAAATTTATCAGTATAAATATTTACGTAAAAAAAAATATTCAAAAAGATAACAGTAATGTCTATACTTATATCATTATCTGAAAAAGATAGATAGAGTAGTATTAGTATTACATTGATAAAAACAACAGTACTTATATTGGTTCTTAGGTTACCGCCGGGAATAAATTTCGTATCCATACCTGCCAATCTCTAAGATTTTTGGAGTCCAGTTGCGGAAAGGTTCTTGATAGTCATTTAACTGGTTTCAAGGTGTTTAATATTGGTTTGAATTGAAACGCTAATCCCTCTAAAAAACGATTAAAGATAACCCCATTCCTACTTCTTCACCTCAATTTCATCCACCCTATGCCCATCCATTTTAAGCACGGTCAGCGTAAAATCACCAAGCGTTACTTTATCGCCTTGCTTAGGTAATCGGTTGAGTTCGTGGATAAATAAGCCACCTATCGTATTAAAATCGTTATTGGAGTGGTCGTAATGTTCAATTTCGAGGTATTGCAAGAACTCGTGCATAGCATATTGTCCATCTACGCGCCAAGTATTGGGATCCACTTCCGTAATTTGGTATTCGTCGTGGTGTTCCGCGCTCACATCGCCCACGAGTGCATCCACAATATCATCGAGGGTGATAACGCCTTGCAAAGTGCCGTATTCGTCGATCAGTACGGCGTAATGTTGTCTGCTTTTTCGGAAACTTTCCAATAATTGGTACGCCGTAGATGTATCCGGCACAAAAAGCGGTTGTTTCAATTTGTCGATCAACTTAAAATCCGGGCCGCTGTGTATAAATAGGTCATTGATATACACCACGCCTTTGAAATTGTCCAAATCGCCATCACAAACCGGATATACCGAGTACCTTTCCTTGCGCACCCGATCGCGTATATCCTCTAAACTATCCGCTACGTCCAGCCATACAATATCACTGCGGTGGGTCATCAGGGCATCTACCTGCCGGTCGCCAAGGGCAAAAACCCGTTCGACAATATCTTGCTCAATTTCATCAATCTGTCCACTATCGGCACTTTCCTGTACAATGGATTTGATTTCCTCTTCGGTCACAATACTATCGGTTTCGGAACGGATACCCATGAGGCGCAGCAACAGATCACTGGTATGGGTCAACAACCAAACAAACGGCGCAGTAATCAACGAAACATAGTGCATAGGCCGCGCCACAGCAGATGCCACGGTTTCGGGAAACGACATACCGATGCGTTTGGGCAATAATTCGCCCAAAACCAAGGACAAAAAGGTGATAAAAATAAGTACACAAGTTACCGAAAGCCCTTCAGCGTACGGTGCTAGGGCCGGAATATTCAGCAGCCATGCTTTTACATCGCTGGTGATGTTTTTACCACTATAAATACCCGTGAGCAGTCCGATCAGCGTAATGCCGATTTGTACTGTTGATAAAAATTTATTGGGCGATTCGGCGAGTTCGAGGGCTTTTTTTGCCCCTTTGTTGCCGCGTTTGGCCGCGTTTTCGAGTTTAAATTTCCGAGCAGAGACCAATGCAATTTCGGACATAGAAAAAACGCCGTTGAGCAAACTCAACACTATAATAATAAGTACTTCCATATTTTTTTATTTTTCACGTGCAATACGCGTCAAAAACCACACCTCATAGACCGTAAAGATCACGTAGATAAGTAAGAATAAAGCGACAAACCACTGGTTGGTGGGTTTGGCCGATTCCTGATAAACAAAGAGCAGACCAACGGCCAAAAACATTTTGCCAAAAGTAGAACCGGAAATAAGCCCGTTGAAAGCCATTTTATTGCTACTCCGTGCACTACTTTTACCAGCAAAAAACAAGCCGATACTCAGCAAAACAAATACCGCTAATATACTGATTGAAAAAATCCAGTGCTGTTGCATATTTTCGAGCAGCACGTGGAGTAGCCCTAGCACCGCCGCAGTAGCAGCGGTGACCAAGGCTAAAGAGTTTAGAAATGAATTGGTTGTCATATTTTTGATTAATCCCGTAGTTCCCTACGCAGGATTTTGCCGACATTGGTTTTGGGTAATTCTGTTTTAAAGATCACATGTTTAGGTACTTTATACCCTGTTAAGTTTTCGCGGCAATGCGCTATTACTTCCTCTGCAGTAAGAGAAGGATCTTTTTTCACCACAAACACCTTTACTACTTCGCCCGATTTTTCATCAGCAGCACCTACGGCTGCGGATTCCAGTACTTTGGGGTGCATGGCCAGTACATCTTCAATTTCGTTCGGATATACATTAAAGCCCGATACCAAGATCATGTCTTTTTTGCGGTCCACGATTTGGAAATACCCATCAGGGTGCATAAAGCCCATATCGCCCGTCAATAGCCAGCCATCTTTTATCGTTTTGGCGGTTTCGTCGGGGCGTTGCCAGTAGCCTTTCATTACCTGTGGGCCGCGGGCTTGTATTTCGCCTACATTTTCAGGGCCAGCACCGAGGACAGTGCCGTCTTCTGCCACAATGCGTACATCGGTAGAAGGGACGGGCATACCAATTGACCCGATTCGCGTAGGTTCATTGGTCGGGTTGGAGGTAAGCACAGGACTTGATTCCGTCATACCATAACCCTCGGTCAGTTGCACACCTGTGGTTTTTTGCCACCGTTCCGCCACAGCGCGTTGTACGGCCATACCGCCCCCAGAAGTAACTTTGAGTTTGCTAAAATCGAGGGAAGCAAATTCGGTGTTATTAAGCAAGGCGTTAAATAAGGTATTGATACCAGTGAGTACCGTTGGGTTATATTTACGCCACTCTTTGATCAAAGCAGGCAAATCGCGCGCATTGACGATCAGCACATTACTGCCACCGATACTCATCAGCGCGAGGCAATTGACGGTAAAGGCATAAATATGGTATAGTGGTAGCGGACAAAGGGCAATTTCGGATGCTTCTTCTAGTTTTGGCCCGAGAATACCCCTTATTTGCTGCATATTAGCAATCAAATTGCGGTTGGTGAGCATCGCGCCTTTTGAAACACCCGTGGTGCCGCCCGTGTATTGTAATATAATGGTGTCGTCGGGGCTGCCTTCGTGTTTGTTGAGTGTAAATTTTTTACCTTGTGCCAATGCCTGGTTAAAAGTAACGGTATTGGACAAATTATGCTTGGGTACTAGTTTTTTCACCTTTCGCACCATAAAATTGACAATAACACCTTTGAAACCCAGCATTTCGCCCACACTGGTCAGTATTACGGTCTTTATACCTGTATCGGCGATGACTTGTTCCAGATTGGCTGCAAAATTTTCAGCAATCAAAATCGCCTTCGCACCAGAGTCCATAAACTGATGTTTCATTTCGCGCGGGGTATAAAGCGGGTTTACATTCACGATGATTAAACCTGCTTTAAGCGCACCGATCAATGCAATAGGATATTGCAGTAAATTCGGCATCATCAGCGCAATACGATCGCCTGGTTGTAGCCCCCTGCTTTGGAGATAGGCGGCAAACTGGGTAGAGTAATTGCCCACTTCGCTAAAAGTAAGTGCTTTTCCCATAAAATGGAAGGCCGGTAAGTCGCCGTACTTCACAAAAGTGCCTTCCAGCATTGCCAGAAGATTGGGGTATGCATCAGGGTCAATATTGGCAGGTACGCCTTTAGGGTAATTATTAAGCCAGGGCTTTTCCATATCTTTATCGTGTCGTTTTTTTAATTACAAGTTATGAGCAGCAAGATTAAAGCGTTTTTTTGAATTTTGGACTATAATTGGAGGATTTTTTTTTATAAAAATAGCGAATGAAGGGGAGAAATGAAGTTTGATGGCGCAACGTACACCGCAAATAGGATAAATTTCCTCCGTCAATGGCTATTTACTTTCTAAGGCTTTATCTATCCTAGCGATCAGTTTCTTTGTTCTAGCATTGGCAAGATGTAAGGTCTTATTCGCCTCTCTTTTATACGCCAAATTAGTCAAAAGCAGGTTTCTCAACTTTTGCGTTTTTAAGTATTTTACTTTCTCGGCATTGGATACGAAATTTAAAGTGTCCATCACAACGGGGAAATAATTACTCATTTCGGGAATCAGATAAGACATGGTATGCATTTTGTCTATCTCACACCATTCTTTGACATAAGGAATAAAGCCGGTATAATGTCCCAAAATAGATTTTTTAAGTGAATCATTTTGAATTAAATCGGTTTTCCCTGTTTGTTTTATTTCCTCGTAGGTTGTTTGATTGACCAAGCATCCAGTGTAACTACAAGCCATATCAATAAAAAAATTTACACTATCGATAATTTCACTATCTTGTTTAAATGCGATCAGTTTACTTACCCCCCTTATTTGACCTTCACCCATTTGAGCGGTACCACCCAACATAAATGTATCTTGTGCAAGATTGCTCCTTAAACTCAATAGTATTTTTTGCTCCATTGCTCGGTCTTTCCGATCCTCCCGCCATTCATCAAACCAAAAAGAAATAGAAATACCCAAAAATATGGCTATAATTTTTGAAAAATATTCTTTCAACACCGCTTTGATGTTGAAACCGTTAGAAATCTCTGACATTTTTATTTTGTTTTTTTTAATTTGTAAATTTTTATGTGATCGCCGCTTCAATAATCTTTAAACAATCCGTTCTTGGTACATTGTTTTTTTAGTTACAAGTTATAAGGAGCAAGATTAAAGCATTTTTAAAATTTAGGAGCAAAAGCGGAGTATTTTTTTTGCAAAGGTAAAGAATTGGCGAAAAAAATAGAATTGGATTGTGCAGTCAATTATTAATTTGTAATAAAAAAACATTGAAATATTTTGCGCGTTAAATTTTATTCCTATCTTTGTACATAATATGAAATTCTACATCACCTTACTTTTGTACGCATTTTTTACCGTTACCGCTGCTGCGCAAAACCCAGTACTCAAAGTAAAACACGATGCAACTGGCCTGAACAACGGCACCAGTTGGGAAAATGCATTTACCTCTTTGAG
>JBEAVK010000233.1:0-10421 GCA_041160955.1 Bacteroidota bacterium | reverse complement strand
TATTTTTTAAGTGTTTTTCCAATTAAGGCATACTCATACCAATAGCCCTCCTCGCTATTGCGCAAAACCAACAAATTACCCCAAAAGTGCCTGATAACTATTATAAAATCATATTGTATGCAAATAGGAAACTCACATGAAAGCAACCAATGCTTTAAGCCGATGCAAATATAAGAAAACTTGTTTTATGTAGCAAAATTATTTACTGTATTTTCTTAATGGTCGGGGCGATTTTTCCACCCCAACCATCAAGTTGTATTTCCTTGGAAGTCACTGTGCTAAAACACATGCTACATCACCATCGGTACTTCCATCAATAATATCTCTGCATCTTGCGTATTGGCTTGTATATCAAGCGTTTCGATGTCCCAAATACCCAATCCATCTCTTTCATTAAGTGCTTGATCGTTGATCGTAATATCGCCTTTTAGTACAAAGGCATACACGCCATTGGTTTTGTTTTTCAAGGTATAATCCAATGAAAAATCCTTATCCAATTTGCCCATGGAGAACCACGCATCTTGGTGGATCCACACGCCGTCATCATCGGTATTGGGGGAAAGGATTTGTTGTAATTTGTTGTGTCGATCGCTGGCGTTTAACGTAATTTGGTCGTAACGAGGCGTCACATTTCGTTTGTTAGGAAACAACCAAATCTGTAGGAATTTTACTTTTTGGTCTTTGTTTTTATTGTATTCGCTGTGTGTAATACCCGTGCCGGCACTCATCACCTGAATATCGCCGTTTTTAATCACCGTCACATTACCCATACTATCCTTATGCTCCAAATCGCCTTCCAACGGGATACTGATGATTTCCATATTATCGTGTGGGTGCGTGCCAAAACCCATACCGGCATCCACAATATCGTCGTTCAATACCCGCAATACGCCAAAGTGCATTCTTTCGGGATTGTGGTAATTGGCAAAACTAAAGGTGTGGTGCGAGTTGAGCCATCCGTGGTTGGCCACGCCTCTGCTGTCTGCTTTGTGCAAAACTGAATTAGCCATAATTTTTGAGTTTGTGTTTGGGATATGATTGAATCCTAGTATTTCGAGTTCTTTTAGTTCGTCAATATCGTTTTTCGTCAAGTTGGCAATAGCACCTGTGGTCGCAAACATTGCGGTACCTAAAAAACCTTTTTTTATAAAATCTTTTCTATCCATGTTATTTTTTTGTTTAAATATTAGGGATTTAAAACGATTTCCACAGCGCCAATGTTCATATTTTTCCAAAAAAAAAGCGCACCCTCATGCGGGTACGCCTTTTCAGCTGGTTACAATCCAAACGGGTACGATACGTAAACAATAGCAGCGGATAACTACTTAGATGCCTTGCGGCGTGTTATCCCCATAACGTAAAGGGAAAAGCAAAGGGAAAAGTACACATGGTTGACTGCCATTTCCCGCTGTGCTGAACTGTAACATTAGAATACTTTGTCTTTCGGTTTAGTCATAAAAAAAAGACAAGTGGGATTATCCTTTATAAATATTTTTTATAAAAATATATTATGCAGAGCAAGCCTCACAGGTTGGATCATCCAAACTGCAAATATTGCCCGGAGCAACGGGTTCAGGTACCGACATACTGATCGGTGCAGATACTTCCTGTACTGGAAGTGGCGGTAAAGCACTCATTACAGGTGCTTTTGCGCTGATACTTGTCTCTGCTGCCACCGCCAAACTAGCCGAAGCAAATTTGTTTTGGTGCTTTTGGCTGAGCGTAAACTTGATCGGATCTGTTGCAGCCTTAGAACGCAGGTAGTACATACCAGTTTTCAAACCTTTCTGCCAAGCGTAGAAGTGCATGGAGGATAGTTTGGAGAACGATGGTGCTTCCATAAATAAGTTCAAACTTTGACTTTGACAGATAAATGCACCTCGGTCGGCAGCCATATCGAGAATGACTTTTTGACTCAATTCGTAAGCGGTTTTGTAAATAGCACGTACTTGCTCTGGGATGGCCTCTATGCCTTGTACGGATCCGTTGGCCGCCATAATCATTTCGCGCATATCCTCGTCCCATAGTCCAAGGCGTACCAAATCGCGCATGAGGTGTTTGTTCACCACAATATGCTCGCCAGCAAGGGTGCGGCGGGTGTATAAATTGGAGGTATAAGGCTCAAAACATTCGTTATTACCCAATATTTGGCTCGTACTGGCTGTTGGCATCGGTGCTACCAAGAGCGAATTGCGCACACCTACTTTCATTACTTTTTCGCGCAGCGCATCCCAGTCCCAGCGGTCGGATGGTTTTTCGTTCCACATATCAAATTGGAAAACACCTTTGCTCAATGGCGAACCCTGAAAACTTTCATAAGCGCCTAGTTTTTCCGCCAAAACGCAACTTTCCGTCATGGCAGCAAAGTAAATCGTTTCAAAAATATCGCGGTTGAGTTGGCGTGCTTCATCGCTATCGAAAGCCATACCCATCAGGATAAATACATCAGCCAAGCCCTGTACACCCAGTCCGATTGGGCGGTGGCGCATATTGGAATTACGCGCTTCTGGGATCGGGTAATAGTTAATATCGATCACCTTGTTCAGGTTGCGGGTAGCTACGCGGGTAATTTCGTAGAGGTGCTGGAAATCATACACGCCATTTTTGACGTATTTGGGTAGTGCCAAAGAAGCCAAATTACATACCGCCACTTCATCTTTTGAAGTATATTCAATGATTTCGGTGCAAAGGTTGGACGAGCGAATCGTACCCAGGTTTTGCTGGTTGCTCTTCTTGTTGGCGTGGTCTTTATAAAGGATATAAGGAGTACCGGTTTCGGTTTGGCTCTCCAACACCGAATTCCAAAGATCGCGTGCTTTTACCGTTTTGCGAGCGCGTCCTTCTTGCTCATATTTGTGGTAAAGGTCTTCGAATTTGCCGCCATATACATCAAATAGCCCCGGTGCTTCATTCGGATCGAACAAAGACCAGTCTTGGTTATCGCGAACGCGCTCCATAAACAGATCTGGAATCCAGAGGGCATAGAACAGATCGCGGGCGCGCATTTCTTCTTTACCGTGGTTTTTCTTCAAATCGAGGAATTCATATACATCAGCATGCCATGGCTCGATATACACCGCGAAGGCACCTTTGCGCTTGCCACCGCCTTGATCCACATAACGCGCTGCATCGTTAAATACGCGCAACATAGGCACAATACCATTGGAAGTACCGCCCGTGCCTTTGATATAAGAACCCGTGGCACGTACGTTATGGATGCTGAGACCAATACCGCCTGCACTTTGTGAAATGAGTGCGCAGCGTTGAAGGGTTTCAAAAATACCTGCAATACTATCTTCTGTGATGCTCAACAAGAAGCAAGAGGACAATTGAGGTTTTGGTGTACCCGCATTAAATAAGGTAGGCGTGGCGTGGATAAACCAACGCTCGCTCATCAAGTTATAGGTCTCAATAGCGGAATCAATATCATCGCCATGGATACCTACTGCCACGCGCATAAAGAGGTGTTGCGGACGCTCGGCCACGTTGCCGTTCATACGCATGAGGTACGAGCGTTCGAGGGTTTTGAATCCGAAATAATCAAACTCAAAATCGCGGTCAAAAATGAGCGCGCTATCCAGCCTTTCTTTGTTTTTTTGAACAGTTTTATGGGTTTCGGCACTAATTAGGCCGGCGCGGTCGCCCGTTTTAGGATCCACGTATTTAAAAAGATCGTCGATGACCTTAGAGAAGGATTTGTCCGTTTCCCGGTGTAGGTTACTGACGGCGATACGAGCCGCAAGCAAAGCGTAATCGGGGTGGATAGTGGCCATAGAGGCTGCAGTTTCTGCTGCCAAGTTATCGAGTTCGACGGTGGTCACGCCGTCGTAAAGACCCATAATAACCTTTTTGGACACTTCAATGATGCTCACAAAGTGCGGGTCGAGGCCATAAGACAATTTGCGGAGGCGAGCGGTGATCTTGTCAAAAGATACATCCTCTTTGCGTCCTGAGCGTTTAATTACTTGCATATTGATAGTTGGTTTTTGATTAAACCCTTTTGTTTGTTTGATTTATAGTTAAAACTCTGCGTCCATAGAGAACACTTGATCTTCTCTATTATTCATCACGCCTGCTTTTTGGTAATCGCCCACGCGTTTTTCGAAGAAATTAGTTTTGCCTTGGATCGAAATCATATCCATAAAAGGGAATGGGTTGCTGGCACCATATACCTTTTCTTGTCCAAGTGAGTTCAAGAGGCGATCGGCCACAAACTCAATATATTGTTGCATCAATACAGCGTTCATACCGATAAGGCTTACTGGCAACGCATCGGTTACAAATTCCTTTTCAAATTCAACGGCCTCGGTGATGATGGCGCGTACCTCGTCGTTGGTTGGCGGGTGTTCGAGCATAGAGAACAGTAAGCAGGCAAAATCGCAGTGCATACCTTCGTCGCGGCTGATGAGTTCGTTAGAAAACGTAAGACCCGGCATGAGGCCGCGGCTTTTGAGCCAATAAATGGAGCAAAAAGAACCGGAGAAGAAAATACCTTCTACAGCGGCAAATGCCACCAAACGATGACCAAAAGTAGGCGCATTTTGGATCCAACGCATGGCCCAATTTGCTTTTTTAGAAACGCAATCCAAATTTTGAAGGGCATTGAACAAAAAGTCCTTCTCTTTGACATCCTTTATATAGGTATCGATCAAGAGCGAATACACCTCGGAGTGTATATTCTCAATAGCGATTTGAAAGCCATAAAAACAACGTGCTTCTGGGATTTGCACTTCGCTCATAAAATTGATTACGAGGTTCTCGTTCACAATACCATCAGAGGCGGCAAAAAATGCCAATACGTGTTTAATAAAATGACGCTCATTGTCATTTAGTTTTTTGTCCCAGTCCACCATATCTTGTGCTAGGTCAATTTCTTCCGCAGTCCAAAAGGAGGCTTCTGCTTTTTTGTACCAATTCCAAATTTCTGGGTATTTAATGGGGAGCAATACAAAGCGATTGGGGTTCTCCATTAAAATTGGTTCGATGATTTCAAGTTCGTGTGTCATGTCTAATATATTAGTCTCAATACTGAGTTGATTTTTTTTTTAAATTTTAGCGAGAACACCTTATGTCCCCAGTGAACCACTGTGAACGAAGGCAAATTGAGGATTAATGATTGACGCGCTAAGCGTCGAAATATTATGGGAAAAACCTGCAAGAAAGCGAAACAACCACTTAAATCTGTTTCACTACCGATTTATTGAATTTCGGAAGGACGAAAGTAGGCAGCATTTTCAACCCGGAGGTAATTGAGTTATCCACACAATGTTGATAATTTTCACAAGTACTTGATTTTCAATACAAATTTAAAATGTTAAAATTACCAACACTGTGGATAACTCAATGTGGAAAAAAAATGTTTGAAAAGGGTGAACTTTTGTTTTAGGTAATAAGTGGGTGAAAATGAGTGAATTAGGTGGCTCTATATCTCCACCTCAGCAATTTCCCATGTGGCATGCACCCTGTTGTTCAATGGGAGAACGGATGAAACGGATTAGTGCAGATTGTTTCAAAATAATCCGTTTAAATCCGCGTGATCCGTTTCATCCGTTTTGCTATCCTGTCTTAGTTTTGATCCACATAGGAAATTGCTGTCTCCACCGACAATAAATATCCGATCTTCCAAAAAATTAAACATCAAAAGAGCCAACCCAAGGAGCATATTCCCCCTACACACCAACAAATTTCCGCCTAAATCATCAAAAGTATAAGGATTTAGGTTTTTTTTGTCCATGGCTTCCTACCTTTGCGCGTTTTTAAGAATAAGTGCTTTGTTTTTTTTGAGAAACAAGGTTTATTTGTTCTCAAATCGAATTTAATTCACCATCAAATTACGCAATTAATATCTTACTGCAATTATGCTCAAACAAATTTTTATTGCCTTTTCTCTTTTCCTTTGTGCTTCTATTAGCCTCGTTGCACAGCAAAATGATCCCATTTTATTTACCGTAAAAGGTACGCCCGTGCGTGTCTCCGAGTTTAAAGGGATTTATACCAAAACCAACCAGGACAAAGCCGACTTTAGCCGCGCATCTTTGGAGGAATACCTCGATTTGTATGTCAAATTCAAATTGAAAGTGCAAAAAGCACGCGATTTGTACTTGGATACTGTGCCTGCGCTTAAAACTGAATTGGATGGCTACCGCCGACAATTGGCGGCTTCGTACCTCGTTGATCGCGAAGTGACCGACAAATTGGTGCAAGAAGCACACGCCCGTATGATGCAAGATGTGGAAATTAGCCATATCTACCTCGCTGTGGACAAAAGTGCCCCAGCCGCCGATACCTTAAAGGCTTATAACCGCATCAAGGAAATTATGCAGCAAATAAAAGGTGGTAAATCCTTTGAAATGGCTGCTGCTGAATTTTCAGACGATAAATCCGCTAAAGAATCCAAAGGTTATATTGGTTATGTGACTGCAATGCTGCCCGATGGTTTTTATACCATGGAAAACGCGGTTTACAATGCTAAACCAGGCGATATCACTGGCCCGATCCGTACCAATAGCGGTTACCATATTGTAAAGGTAATCGGCTTCCGCCCCGCTCGTGGTGAAATAGAAGTATCGCAAATCCTCATCCGTAAAGGCGAAAAACCGGAACAAATTGCGCTAGCAAAAACACGGATTGACAGTATTTATACTGCTTTGAAAGCAGGTGGCGATTGGATGAAAATGTGTGCCGCTATCTCCGAAGATAATATGACCAAGGCGAAAGGTGGTGATATTGGCTTTTTCGGGATCAACCGCTACCAAAAAGGGTTTGAAGATGCCGCTTTTGCCCTTAAAGCCGATGGCGATATTTCTATGCCTGTAGAAACTACGATCGGTTGGCATATCATCAAACGCAAAAGCGCAAAACCTATAGCAGGTTTTGAAACGATGAAACGTGGCCTTAGCGACCGTGTAAAAAAAGATAGCCGCAGCGAAGCCGCCAAACAAAGTATTATTGCCCGTATCCAAAAAGAAGGCAAATTCAAGGAGTTTCCTGAAGCACTCAATAAATGGACGGCTACACAACAAGATTCCGTATTCCATACTTTCCGTTGGAAACCTGATGCTGCAAAGCCGCAAACACCTTTGTTTAGTTTTGATAGCCAAAATTATACATTGGCCGATTTTGAAGATTTCTGCGCTCGTGCCAGCCGCGACCGGATGCGTGGAAAAGGTTACCCAGTAGAAGAAACCGTTTCAAAATTGTACAAAACTTGGAAGGACGAAACTTCACTCCGTTTTGAGGAAACCCAACTCGATAAAAAGTACCCCGAATTTTCTGCTTTGATGCGCGAATATGAAGGTGGTATGCTCCTGTTTGAAGCCGCAAAAGTGGAAGTTTGGGACCGCGCTAATACCGATACCATTGGATTGGAAAAGTTCTTTAACGAAAATTTGAAAGAAAAATTCAAATGGGACGAACGCGCTAAAGTAAGCATCTATACACTCAAAACCACTGATGCTAAAGTGATCGAAAAGGTACGCGCAATGGCCACCAAAAAGCCTGCTGCCGATGTCCTTAAGAAATTCAACAAAAAAGGCGGTGATATGGTAGCGGTAATGGAACGCGTGTACGAAAAAGGTAAAAACAAAGATATTGACGCTATTTGGAAAGCAGGTTCATTGACGGCTGCAAAAACAGACGAAGGAACCAAAACCGCTAATTTTATGAAGGTGGAAGAAATTACACCGCCTACGCCAAAGAAACTCAGCGAAGCAAAGGGCTACGCCGTTGCAGATTACCAAGATTATTTGGAAAAAAATTGGGTAGAAAAATTGCGCGCTGAATATAAAGTAGATATCGACCGCAAGGTTTTTGAAAGTTTGATTAAGAAATAGAAGATTATTTTTGGATCGGCGTACGCGCCGATTGCTGGGCTGTTTTGTAGTTATTGTAAATTTAACATTTAAAATTTAGCGTTTAAAATTTAACATTAATATTTTATAAATTTTTAATGTTAAATGCTAAATTTTTAATGTTAAATTTACAACAAAACAGCCTTAATTAGTCACATTAAACATTCCCCATGAATTTTGATCTGCTCCATACCGATCCCGCCTCGCGTGCGCGCGCAGGCTTGATCACAACCGATCACGGTACGATCGAGACCCCCATTTTTATGCCCGTTGGTACAGCGGCTACGGTAAAGGCTGTGCACCAACACGAACTCGTGAACGATATTCAAGCGCAAATTTGCTTAGGGAATACCTATCATTTGTACTTGCGTCCGGGTTTGGAGGTATTGAAGGATGCTGGGGGAATTCATGGATTTAATGGCTGGAATAAGCCAGTATTGACCGATAGCGGTGGTTTTCAGGTGTATTCGCTGGCACATCGGCGCAAAATAAAAGAAGAAGGCGTTACTTTTCAAAGCCATATTGATGGCAGTAAGCACTTTTTTAGCCCCGAAAACGTGATGGATATCCAACGCACCATTGGCGGTGATATCATTATGGCATTTGACGAATGTACGCCCTATCCCTGTGAGTATGCGTATGCTAAAAAATCGCTTGGGTTGACGCACCGTTGGCTTCAGCGCTGTATCGATCGGTTTGATACCACCGAAGCGCATTATGGTTATAGCCAAACGCTTTTCCCCATTGTACAAGGCAGTACTTATACCGATTTGCGTATCGAATCGGCGGAAACGATTGCATCTTTTGGCCGCGAAGGCAATGCGATTGGCGGCCTTTCTGTAGGCGAACCCGCCGAAGAAATGTACGCTATGACCGAAGTGGTGACCGATATTTTGCCTAAAGATCGTCCGCGGTACCTCATGGGCGTGGGTACACCCGAAAACTTATTGGAAGGTATTCAGCGCGGTATTGATATGTTCGATTGCGTACTTCCCACCCGCAATGCCCGCCACGGCCTGCTTTACACCTCCGAGGGTATTATCAATATTAAAAATAAAAAATGGCAGCACGAGTTTTCACCCATTGATGCCCATAATCCTGTCCCGACCAGCCAAACCCATTCCAAGGCATATTTGCGGCATTTGTTTATCAGTAATGAAATATTGGGTATGCAATTGGCCACTTTACAGAACCTTGGTTTTTTCTTGTGGTTGGTAAAAGAGTCGCGGAAACGGATTTTGGATGGGAGTTTTTTGACTTGGAAGGCAGGAATGGTAAAAAAAGTAAGTGCACGATTGTAATCAACGCTGTAAGATTAGTATCTTCAAGTGGTGGATAATAGCCACAATGCTTAGGAGTTCTTCTTTGTCCGTGGCATCAAAATAACGACTATAAGCATAAGATTTTTCGTGAAGTAGCGTAAAGCACCATTGATTCCCTACCAGCCATGCACCATAGATAGGTTTGCGGTCTTGGTTGAGGTGTTGTGCGATCAACATTGCAGCAAACATTTGCCCTTCGGGATCATGCTTGTCCCCTTTTTGCTTTTTGAATTCCTGCAAGAAAAAATAAGGAGACTTTGGTACACCTTTCCCTTTAGGAGTTGCAATCATACAATCGGATATTACGGAAAGTGCAATATTGTCAATTTCAGTAGAAAGTGGTCTTTCAAAAAAAGTTTGCAGGCGTTTATCCACTTCAACATCTGCGATAAAAAACAGAAAACTCAAAAATTTCAACTTAAGCTCTTCTTCGTTCCATTCACTACCTTGCTTAATAAAATTGAGCCTACAGTCTTCTAATAGATTTGCTTTTTCTTGGGATAGTTGAATGCTGGCATCCAGCCAATTATCTAATGCAATATATTTGTCCAATACTTCGATGCCAAATATATCTAGCAAAGTATTGATGTCTTGTGTGATTTTTTTTTCTTTCATTTGTGCTAAAATTTGCACAAAGTTACACCAATCTATTTTTATTTCCTACTTTTGCTTAAATCTTATTCTTTTTCATGCAACGAAAGAAATTCATCTATTCCATTTTAGGACTCACCGCTATGGCAAATCTCAGCGTATTACAACAACTGTCCGATACCCTGCGGGAAGAGGACGAAAAGTACCCAGTTTTATTCGTCGGTCACGGTAGTCCGATGAATGCTATTGAGGACAACGAATTCACTGAACGCTGGAAGGCGATGGCCAAGGAGATTGCCCGTCCCAAGGCTGTACTCTGCATTTCGGCGCATTGGCTCACCCAAGGCACAAAGGTAACTGCGATGGATGCCCCCAAGACCATCCATGATTTTGGAGGTTTCCCCAAAGAGTTATTTGCGGTGGAATATCCTGCTCCGGGCAACGCTACTTTGGCCAAGGAAACCAAAGAAATGATCAAAAGCACTACCACGACCCTCGACCACGATTGGGGACTTGACCACGGCACTTGGAGCGTAGTCAAACAAATGTACCCCGATGCCGATATTCCTGTGTTGCAATTGAGCATCGATTATAGCAGGGATGCGCAATACCACTATAATTTGGGTAAAGAATTGGCTGCTTTGCGCAAAAAAGGCGT
>JBEAVK010000205.1:0-4916 GCA_041160955.1 Bacteroidota bacterium | reverse complement strand
TGCCAAGTTGGTATTGAAATGGTGTAAATCCCGTGGTTGGATTAATAGTGACTGTACTGGTATTGGCACAGGGCATCGTTTCGATCAATGGCGTATCCACCATATTATAACCGATAAACGGAACTACTACCTGATAACTTTGGGTACAACCACTACTGCTTTTTACCACCACGGAATAGGTGCCGCCTGCCAATAGATTATAAGTAGTAGGTGGCAAAAATTGGCCGCCAGCAAAACTATAAGTCAATGAAGACAACCCAATCACCTGTACTGCACCACCTTGAGGATTTCCACAGGTGGCGGGTTCTATATCGAAGGTGGGTGGTGGGGCATTTAAACAATAATCCGCAATGGTAAGGTTGGAAACAGCATTTCCAATAGCCCAGTTTACGGGTGTAAAAGGCGTAGCATCACTAAATGAACCGCTACCAACATTGGGCGTAAAAACATCGGTGATGATATCCATATTCGGGTTGGCACAACATTCGTCAATCGAACCTAATTCATCCGTTTTGACTACATAAATATGTTCCTTCCCATTAGTATCGTTAGCGCGTCCAATACCAATATATCCACCATCGGAGGTTAGAATCCCTTTGATAAAGTTTTCTGATTTAGTTACACCATATTTTGCACTCCATTCAATGGTTCCGTTTGCATCTGTTTTAAGGAACAAACCATCATTGGAATTAGATGTTGTGGTATAATAAGGTACAATAAAAATACCGCCATCGGCTGTAGGGATTGCCGTTCCTCGGAGACCTTCATTTGGCTTTCTATATACTTTTGACCAAATGATATCGCCATCTTTATTCACCTTCATTACCCATAGGGACATAGCACTTCCATCGTACGACCACGTTCCATCCGACAATATAAAGTTTCCATCGGCTGTTGGCCGAATGTTATAAAGGGATTCCGTACCACTTCCTCCATAAGATTTTAAGGCAATTAGGTCACCAGTAGTAAGGTCAAATTTGGCAAAACAAGCCTCATAATCCCGAGCGCCTCCGGCATAAATGATATTTCCTTCCACATAATTGGCGACAAAATAATTACTCGCAGATTCATAATTACGAGTCCAAATCACATTGCCATCATTATCGAAACGGATCATATAAGTACCTGTATCTGATCCATTGCCAGGCGTACTCAATTGTTGTCCGGAAATCAGGTAGCCATCCACCAAATTTACCATCACACCATGTACAGGCGCAACATCTCCCAGTGCGCCACCAAAGGTTTTACTCCATTCAATATTGCCTGTATCGTCTATTTTTACGAGTAATACATCTACATCACCATTGCCAGTACTGGTGGTATTGCCCAATACTAAATATCCGCCATTGTTGCCTTTTATCACAATATTAAAAGCATCATCGAAGATACCGCCATAGGTACGTTGCCACATTACATTGCCTAATTTGTCTATTTCGGTCAGATAAGCATCCCTATCTCCGACACCAGAAGAAGTGGTGTAGCCCGCAATAATGTACCCATTGTCTGTTTCGAGTACATGACGGCCCAATTCAATACCATTGTTGCCTTTAATGACTTTTTGAAAACTGCCCTGCCCCAATAATGCTGTTGTAAGCATGACTAGAAATATAGGTGTCAGCACCCTTGCTGGACTTGTCTTGTTTGATCCAAAAGTTACACATTGTTTTAAAACTGCATAAAAATATCGGATCGTAAAAATTGTAATTTTGGTAAATTGCATAAAATTGGTTAATATTTAATAAGTTTACTGTAATCTCAGCCATTCTCGCTTTGCAATATTATTTGGCGTTGTTGTTGTACCTGCTTCATTTTTTAGCAATTATTAAGCAGTTATGAAATGAAATACAATATAAATTGTATATTTTGTGCCAAAAACCAAACCAAAGCCTTCAAAGCGAGAATTCTGCTGTAATCTTTTTCTTACGATTTATCTATAACGCATGTTAGAAAGAAGAATTATTTCAACTTTGACCTCTTCACTCAATGCTCAAAATTCTAATTTCAACGCGTTGGTTCTTTTTCTTACCAGCCTCTGTTGTATTTGTTGCAATAGGATTAGTTTTCCCGTAACCTTTGTATTTCAACCTATTATCAGAAATGCCTTTTTTAACCAACCAATCTACCACCGATTGAGCACGGTTGGTGGATAACTTATTCGCATAACCATCACTGGGCAAACTATTGGTATGTCCTCCTACTTCCACCACTACTTTTGGGTTTTTAGAAAGAAAATTGTACAACTCTGTAAGTGTACTTTCGCATTCCAACTTGATATCCGATTTATTCGCATCAAAATAGAGGTCTTGAATTTGCAGTACATCTCCCTTTTTGATTTTAACCGGATCTACATTGGTAATATTTTTAATCTTTAAGGGCTCTACCTTTTTTACAGGTTTTATTTTAGGAGGTGGAGGCGTATCCTTCATACAGTAATCCTCCATAATAAGTTTGGCAGCAATATTACCGATAGCCCAATTTTTGGGGATAAAAGGAGTAGCATTATTAAGGGTTTCACTACCAATATTGGGAATATAAACATCGGTGATTATGTCGTCACTAGAATTAGCACAATTATCGTCAATCGAACCTAATTTATTTGTTTTTACTACATAAATATGCTCTTTCCCATTAGAATCACTGGTGCGGCCAATACCAATATATCCACCATCGAATGTAGGAACTCCTTTGATAAAATTTTCTGATTTACCTGCACCGTATTTTGCACTCCACTTGATAACGCCATTTGCATCTGTTTTAAGGAATAAACCACTATTTATGCTCAATTGGTTTACTTGGTAAGGCGCAATAAATATATCTCCATCGGCTGTAGGCATTGCCATACCTCGAATACTTCCTTTTTTATTTCGATATACTTTTGACCAAATAATATCCCCTTTTTTATTCACTTTCATTACCCACAAGGACATATAACTACGATTATACGACCATGTTCCATCCGATAGTATGAAATTTCCGTCGGATGTAGGTTGAACACAATAAAGTGATTCAGTTCCTCTTCCTCCATAAGTTTTTATGGAAATTAAGTCGCCATTTCTAAGGTCAAACTGAGCAAAACAAGCATGATAATTACAAGAACCTCCAGCATAAATGATATTCCCTTCTACATAATTAGCAACTAAATAATTATTAGCCGAATCATAATTACGGCTCCAAATAACGTTGCCTTTGTTATCGAAACGGATCATATAAGTTCCCATATCGACACCATTGCCGTAGGTTGAAAGTTGCTGACCGGAAACAAGGTAGCCATCAGCCAAATTTACCATCACACCATGTACAGGCGAGACATCTGCTAAGGCACCGCCAAAGGTCTTACTCCATTCAATATTTCCAGAGTCATCTAATTTTACGAGCAGCACATCTGTATCACCGTTGCCTGCACTTTCGGTATCACCAAGTACTAAATATCCACCGTTGTTGCCCTTTGTAATGATATTGAAAGCATCATTGGAACTGCCACCGTAAGTACGTTGCCACATTATTTTGCCTAATTTGTCTATTTTGACGAGATAAGCGTCCTTTGATCCAGCACCAGAAGACGTAGTATAACCAGCAATTAGATAACCATTTTTTGTCTCAAGTACATGACGGCCTAATTCAATACCATTGTTGCCTTTAATGACTTTTTGAAAACTGCCCTGCCCCAATAATGCTGTTGTAAGCATGACTAGAAATATAGGTGCCAGCACCCTTGCTGGACTTGTCTTGTTTGATCCAAAAGTTACACATTGTTTTAAAACTGCATAAAAATCTCGGATCGTAAAAATTGTAATTTTGGTAAATTGCATAAAATTGGTTAATATTTAAGAGATAAGTACTTAATCACCGCACCACCGTAACATCGCCACTATACTCCACCTCCGCTCCACTCGCCAGCACCAACACACAATCATAAATATATACGCCTGTGTCTGCTTTTTTGCCCCCTTCAATAGTGCCATCCCACCCTAGTTTGTCTATATTGGTTGGAAAATCTTTCCGTTCAAAAAACAGACTGCCCCAGCGGTCGTAAACACGAAGGTATTTGATGGATTTAATACAGTCAATACTCGAATACACTGTAAACCAATCATTTATACCATCATCGTTGGGATGAAATACATTGGGAATAAATAGGCTTTCCTTCGTCACCTCCAAGCGTACCGTATGGGTACTATCGCAACCCGTTACGGCTTTTAATTGAAACACATAATTTCCTGTAATATTGGTGGTTGTGCCATCGGGCAAGGTGAGCGTTTGGCTACTGCAAATATCCACTGTGCTTTCCGAAGTGACTGGCAATACATTTTTAGTAATGAAAATAGGCGGTGTTGTGGTGGTACACCCTTCCGAATCGGTGATCGTAACGATATAATTACCGGCTGTTGCTATTTCAAAAAGGCCATTATTTTGTGAAGTACCTGTTCCTATACTGTACGAATAGCCGCTGCCCGAGCCACCATTTGCCGTCAATTGTATAGACCCAATTGGGTGCAGGCAGTCTATGTTTTGTATCGTTATACTTTCTACCTGAAGCGGTGAGTAAGGCGCAATAGAAAAGGAAATCGTGTCTTTACATTGGTTAGAGTCTTGGATATAGGCGGTATAAGTTCCTGCAACATTGCTGTCAAAAGTACTATTATCGCTCCATGCCCCAGTCCCCCAACGGTATTGAAATGGCGCAATACCTGAACTTGGCTTTAGCACCACCATATTACTATCCGTACAGGGTTTTTGATCTATTGTTGCCGTTCCTGCTATCTCATATACTAACGAAGGTATTTCAACAGTATATGGATATTCGCAGCCGTTTGCACCTTTAAAAATGACATTATAGGTGCCTGCAACCAAGTTTTTATAGATTTTTGGCGGCTCAAATGCCCCTCCGTTAAAACTATATAAACTGGAAGCACCAC
>JBEAVK010000193.1:0-10582 GCA_041160955.1 Bacteroidota bacterium | reverse complement strand
CAATTGGACATGGGAAACCACAAGTATAAATTCAGGTATCTATTTTTACAATATTTCGGATACCAATGGAATCGTACAATCTGGTCGCATTGCTATTATTAAATAATTTATTTTTTACGCCCTTATCATAACGTGAACATACGGTATGATAAGGGTATTAAATTAAAACGATGAAAGTACTATACTATATATATATTATACTATTGTTGCCCTCACTATGCTGGTCGCAAGAACTTGGTTTTAAGAAAATTTACGCTGCAACCACTACAAGAGTAACTTTTGTGGATATTCTTTGGGATGGCGAAAAACTCATCACCACAGGACAGTTTTTATCCGCCGATACCCTCCCCAATGGAGCACTTAATGGTTTGATGTATATGGAATTGGATACCAATGGTAATACACTCCACACCGATATATATTACCGCCCGAATGTTGGTATCACTTCATTTCGCGGTAATGATGCTACTTTACGCTCCAATAACGATGTATTGGTTGCGACACAACTCATTAATGATCCATCTGGCTTAGTTTGTACTTATAGAGCAGGCGAACTTATTTCCGCTAAAACCTATAATCCCCTTCCTTCTGAAAATGCTAAATTAAAAAATATTATTGAATTACCAGATGGATTGCTTATTGCTGGAACGTTTAGTGATATTTCTCCTATTGATGCTCTTTTAATTAAAACGGATAGTGTAGGCAATATTGTTTGGGAGCGGGATTATAGTTTAGATGGGTTGTTTACTTCAATAAATGAGCCTTATATCATAGATGCTAATACAATATTGCTCCCGGGGTATTGTGGTTTTCATAACCCACCTTTGAATTCTTGGTCAAAGTCCAGAATAATTACAACGGATAGCCTTGGTATAATAAAGAAGGAATGGCAAAGTGTTAAAAATAAAGAAACGGGTATTAAGAAACGCCTGCTCCGATTGCCCAATAATAATTGGCTCTACACTACAACAGAAGTAGTGCCTTTGCCGCAATTCAACGATCGGGGTTATTTACCTAAGCTGGTGTGTCGCGATAGTAATTTTAATTTAGTTTGGGAGCAAACCCTTACTACGACAGCACGCAACACCAACTATTTTTCCGACCTCATTGCTACTGCCGATGGCAATTTTATTACAATAGGCACTTGGCAAGGAAGGCCTAATCTAATGGTACACAAATTTTCGTCAACGGGGTCTCCTATTTGGACATATTTCGGCTCGGAGGATCTGAACGATGTATATGAATATGATTTTGGGGGCATTGTTGAAATTCCTAGCGGAAGTATCTTTACAGCCGGATTGATTGAAAGTATCTCGTTAGAAGGAAGTGCTGGAGTACTTATTAAATTGTCTCCAAATGGTTGTATCGACGTAAACTGTGGTGATACCAAAACCAATAGTACGCTAGATCTGTTGACCGCAGAAAAAATAAGAGTATTCCCAAACCCGACCAGTGATCTTATCCAAGTGACAAATCCAATTGGTGGGTTTATCGAAATTTTTGATGTTTCGGGAAAATTAATAAAGTCCTTTGCTGTGACAGGAAGTAATCAAACGGTATCTATAAAAGATATTCCTTCTGGTACATACTTCCTTAAAATGCACGAAAAAACATTACAAGTAACGTATCAAATTATTAAAATTTAAAATTGAGTTGAAGGAAGATGGAGCTATGCGTTATGTGTAAGACGATCCTTTTCACTCATCCACTGCGAAAAATGCTTCGCTGGTAAAAACGAAATTTTTGAACCAAAAATACCAGCCCCTTTCAAATGGAAACTAGCAATTCTGCGCCCTAAACGCTTGCTTTCCGTCTTTTTTTCAACCTCCGACCAAGGATAACGCGCTGTTTTCCAATAATCGGTTACGTATAAATGCGTATCATCTGCATCTACACGACGCAACCGCGTCAGGGTGTTGTACATAAAGTATATCCAGCCTGCCAATACCGCAGTGATGCCCAAACGCGCCCACAAAGCAGGATAGGACAAATAAAGATCATCCTCTGGGGTCAACCAAAAGACCAAGGCGGCAACAGTTAAAAGAACAGTGCTAAAAACGGGTACAAATAGCCGCCAAAAAAGGGTGGCTGTGGAAGACAAAGGTGTTGTTCTCCCTATTGTAGATTGTACTATGGTATTATTATTGTCTTGCTCTGACATGTTGTATATGTTTAAATAACCGATCATGTTTTGTTCGGTATGGTTTTACTGAACGATATTCAAACGCTCTAAAGCCTCTTTTGGTTCTGGTAAATTGGGCGACATTTTATTCGCTTGCTGATAATCTTTTATCGCCGCCTGTTTGTCGCCTTTTGATTCGGAGCAAACGCCACGGTAATAATACGCAATGACAAATAGCGGATCCGTTTTAATCGCTTTATCAAAATCGCTGTATGCCTTGTCCAAGGAGTCCAATTCCAAATGAATTAAACCCATATCAAAATACGCATTGGAATAGTCGGGGTGCTCGGTAATGATTTTACCATATAACGCAAAAGCATTTTTAAAATCGCCTTTCCGCTTGTAATGCGCCGCCTTAAACTCTTGTACTTGCACATCAGTTGAATCGAGCCGCAGGGCATTATTAAAAAACTGTATAGCCAAATCATTGCGTTGTTTGCTATAAATACGCCCCAAAAACACCCACGCGTCCTTGTTATCGGCATCTAATTGCACCGATTTTTTCAACGCCTGAATCGTTTTAATGGTATCACCCATATCCAAGGTAATCCGCCCAGTCATATAATAGGCTTCTGCACTCAGCGGATCGCGGGTAATGATATGCTCCAGTTTTTTTAATGCGGCGCCATGTTGGCGAACAATAAGATAAAACTCACTGGTTTTTAAATACGTGTGTTGGTTTTCGGGGAAAAGCGCGCAAGCCCTTTCCATCACACTCAATGCCCTTTTAGAATCGTTGGGGCGTGCATAATCCAAGTGTGCATCTGCGAGTAAGTGGTAATATAGCGGCTTCATCGAATCTAGGCTAATGGCCTTAGTTGCATCGGCAATAGCCTCATCGTAGGCATCCAATTCCCAGTAATTGTACCCACGTTGGTAGTACAACGAGTCGTTTTTGGGGTTGTCGGCCAATAATTTGGAGAGCCGATCAATTTCAGGATTGCCACTAGACACAGTGGCAGATGATGTGGGCGTATCTTTACAGGCAGCGACCAACCATGCAGCAACGCAAAGCAAAGCCAATACTTTAGAGATCAATATTCTATTCATAGCCGCAAAGGTACTTTGTTTGTACTGTTTTTCCGCTGCTAATTCGCCAATACGACATAATTGGCTTTAAATACTATGTTTTTACGTTTGAATGCGTATTTTTGCCGCTCAAATCAAACATAATTTTTTTAATGAAAAATCTCTCATTGGTACTGAATGCAGTATTGTTGGCTTTGGTAGGATACCTTTATTATGTACATTTTTCGGGTAAAAAAGCCGATCCCGCCGCTAGTGCCATCATCGCACCGCCATCTATGGATCATGGTGTAAAAATTGCGTATGTCAATATTGATACACTCAATGCGAAATACGAATGGCTGAATGCGCAACGTAAAGCATTGGAACAAAAACTAAAAGAAATTCAAGGTTCTTTAGAGGCTGAAGGCCAAGCACTAGCGAAAGAAGAGCAAAGATTAAACGAAAAGGCAGAAACAACACCGCCTGCCCAATTGCAAGCAGAAGGCCAAGCGTTTATGAAAAAGGTGGAGGCGTATAAGCAAAAACAAGAGCGAATGAGCCAAAAACTCTCCGACGAAGAAACAAAAACAAGTGGAGAAATGATGGCCAATTTGGAAACACAACTCAAAAGTATCCAAAGCCAAATTGGTTACGACTATATCCTCTCTTATTCCAAAGGTGGCGGTCAGGTACTATTGGCCAATGACAGCCTCGAAATCACAAAACAGGTATTGGACTTGTTAAATGCAAAAAAACAATAAAATTGAAGCAAAATACTGCTCTTTTTCTATTTGTTTAGCATAAATCAGTCTATATTTGCCCCGAAAATCAAAAAAACACTTTCAAAGTACTTAAAAAATACATATACAATACAATGATTTTTGACTTGAAGATGATCAAGGAATTTTATGATAAATTCCCTGAGCGCGTTGATGCAGCCAAAGCCAAGATGAATAGGCCGCTCACGCTTACCGAAAAAATATTATTCGCACACCTCCACTCCGATAACCCACTCGCCGATTACAAACGCGGTGGTGATTATGTGTTCTTTCAAGTGGATCGCGTAGCCATGCAGGATGCCACAGCGCAAATGGCACTCCTCCAGTTTATGACCTGCGGTCGTAAAAAAGTAGCCGTTCCAAGTACTGTACACTGCGATCACCTCATACAAGCACAAAATGGTGCGGAAAAAGATATGGCGGTGGCTTTGGATAAGAACAAAGAGGTATTTGATTTTTTATCTTCAGTCTCTCAAAAATATGGTATCGGCTTCTGGAAACCAGGCGCAGGTATCATTCACCAAATTGTACTTGAAAACTACGCATTCCCCGGCGGAATGATGATCGGTACCGATTCTCATACCGTAAATGCGGGTGGTTTGGGTATGGTTGCCATCGGTGTAGGTGGTGCCGATGCCGTAGATGCGATGTCGGGTATGGCCTGGGAACTCCAAATGCCAAAACTGATCGGTGTAAAACTCACGGGCAAATTGCGCGGTTGGTCGTCTCCAAAAGACGTTATCTTAAAAGTAGCCGGTATCCTTACTGTTAAAGGTGGAACTGGCGCTATTTTGGAATATTTTGGCCCAGGCGCTCAGAGTATGAGTGCTACCGGAAAAGGTACAATTTGTAATATGGGTGCCGAAATTGGTGCTACCACCTCTACTTTTGGTTACGACAAGAGTATGGCGCGCTACCTGAAAGCAACTGGCCGCTCCAAAGTAGCCAATATGTGTAATAAAGTGGCTCCCTACCTCAACGGCGACCAAGAATGCTACGATAATCCAGAAAAATATTTCGACCAAGTGATCGAAATTGATTTGAGTAAATTGGAGCCGCATATCAATGGGCCGTTTACACCAGATTTGGCTTGGCCTTTGAGCAAATTTGCCGCTGCGGTAAAGAAAAATAAATACCCCGTCAAACTCGAAGTGGGTTTGATTGGTTCTTGCACCAACTCTTCGTACGAAGATTTGACCCGCGCTGCTTCTATTGCACGCCAAGCAAAAGACAAACATTTGGTAGCCAATTCAGAATTTACGATTACACCAGGTTCAGAATTGATCCGTTTCACCGCACAACGCGATGGTTTACTTTCCGATTTTTCTGAAATAGGAGGTGTTGTTTTGGCCAATGCTTGTGGCCCGTGTATCGGCCAATGGGCGCGCCATACGGATGATGCCAAACGCGTCAACTCCATTATGACTTCCTTTAATCGCAACTTTACAGGACGTAATGATGGCAACCCCAATACACATGCTTTTGTGGCAAGCCCTGAAATCGTGACTGCATTTGCGATTGCTGGTGATCTTACTTTTAACCCAAAAACGAGTACCTTAATCAACAGTAAGGGCGAAAAAGTAAAACTAGACCCGCCAAAAGGTATTGAATTGCCAAAATCGGGTTTTGCGGTAGAAGATGCTGGATTTATTCCACCGGCCAAAAAATCGGGTGCTGTTAAAATTGCAGTAGATAAAAAATCGGATCGTTTGCAATTGCTCAAGCCATTTACCCCAATCAGCAATGATGAATTAAAGGGTATGCGTGTATTGATCAAGGCAAAAGGTAAATGTACAACCGACCATATCTCTATGGCTGGCCCTTGGCTCAAATACCGCGGTCACTTGGAAAATATCTCCAACAACTGCTATATCGGTGCCGAAAACGCATTCAATGGCGAACGCAATAAGGTGTTCAATATGGTGACCAACCAATTTATGGAAGTACCTGCTTCGGCACGCGCTTACCAGAAAAAAGGTATTGGTACGATCATTTTTGGTGAAGATAACCTCGGAGAAGGTAGTAGCCGCGAACACGCTGCGATGGAACCTCGTTACTTAGGTGTAAGGGCTGTTGTGGTAAAATCATTTGCTCGTATCCACCAAACGAACTTGAAAAAGCAGGGTATGTTGGCACTCACATTTGCAAATCCTGCCGATTACGATAAAGTACGTCAAGACGATACGGTAAGTATTCAAGGTTTTGAATCATTCGCTCCGGGTAAGCAATTGACCATTGTGCTCGATCACGCTGATGGTACTCAGGATAAATTTGCGGTGAACCATACCTATAATGACCAACAGATAGAGTGGGTACATTCAGGATCGGCGTTGAATAAAATTCGCCGTGATTTTGGCATGAAATAATAGGTACGATAAGGTATAAATTATACGCGCCACGATGTCACAACAATTTGATTATCAATGAGATGATTTGTTGTGGTTTCGTGGCGTTTTTGTGCGTTTACGATAATTAAGCACCAATCCCCAAAGCCTTTGGAACATCGCAATATTTGTTGAAAAATCCCAAGCCAATTTCAATTGTCTTCGGAGAAGACCAACATTTGTAGACCAATATTTGTAAAAAAACATTTGTAAAACTTGCGGTTATCAGTCATTATTGTCAACTATAATGTTCGGCATTTTCTCGAACAAGCGCTACTTTCTGTGCAACGCGCACTAGAAGGTATTGATAGCGATATATGGGTAGTGGATAATAATTCGGCAGATGGATCGGTGGAAATGGTGGCCGATAAATTTCCTGCGGTACATCTTATTGCCAATAAAGACAATACTGGTTTTGCGGTGGCCAATAACCAAGCCATACGTGCCAGCAAGGGCGATTATGTGCTGTTGCTCAATCCAGATACCTTAGTGGAAGAAGATACCTTTTCAAAATGTATCTCATTCATGGATACACATCCCGATGCTGGAGCCGTAGGTGTAAAAATGTTGGATGGATCAGGCAAATTTCTGCCAGAAAGCAAACGAGGTTTTCCTACACCATGGGTTTCTTTTTGCAAAACCTTTGGATTGAGTACCTTATTTCCCAAAAGTAAGTTTTTTAACGGGTACTATTTGGGGCATTTGCCCAATGATGCCACTAACCCAGTCGATGTATTGGCGGGCGCATTTATGTTTATGCGGCGGGCGGCATTAGACAAAGCGGGTTTGTTGGACGAAGCGTTTTTTATGTATGGCGAAGATATTGATCTTTCATACCGAATACAATTAGCGGGTTACCAAAACTATTATCTCCCCGATACCAAAATTATTCATTACAAGGGCGAAAGCACGAAAAAAGGTAGCCTCAATTATGTGCGCACCTTTTACCAAGCCATGATTATTTTTGCCCAAAAGCATTTCAGCGGTCGTAGTGCAGGCACATTTATCCTGCTCCTACATGCTGCAATATGGCTCAGAGCGGGTATGACTATTGCCGCCAATATGGTGCGGCGTTGGGCGCTTCCATTGGTCGATGGTCTGCTTATTTTTGGGGGTTTATTATTGCTTAAAGATTTTTGGGCCAATTATTTTTACCACGACCCCCATTATTTCAAACCATCTCTTGTGCGTTTCAATTTTCCATTATACACAGGTATTTGGTTATTGATGCTTTGGCTGCATGGCTGTTATGAAGACCGTTACGACCTGCGCAGGATCGTGCGGGCATTGGGTGTAGGTACTTTGCTGCTGGCAGCGATTTATGGATTTTTAGATTTGGAGTACCGTCCGTCGCGGGCACTTATTGTACTTGGCGCAGCGTGGTCGGTGATGGTCTTGTGTGCTGTTCGGTTGTGGATGCACTTTATGGAATATCGTAATTTGCGTATTGGCAGGGAGCGTATCAAAAACCTGATGATTATCGGCTCAGTAGAGGAGTCGGCGCGGGTACAAGGGCTGCTAAATGCTGCTGGCGTGCGTAAAAATTTGGTGCATACCAGTATTTCTGCGGATCGCTTGGATGAACTCAGTCGAATTTTTAAAGTGGAAGAAATCATATTTTGCTCCAAAGATGTACGTTCACAAGATATTCTCGCTTGGATGAGCAAATTGGGGGCAACAGTGACCTATAAGATTGTGCCACAAGAGAGTATGAGTATTATCGGGAGCAGCAGCAAGGATGAGCCGGGCGAACTTTATACTATTGATATCCGGTATGCCATTACGCAACCGCGCCAAAAACGGAGCAAAAGACTACTAGATTTAGGTTTTTGTTTGGCTTTATTATTTACAGTACCCATTTGGGCATTATTATCGCCTAAAAGAAGTCGTTATTGGAGCGGTTGGTGGCCAGTATTGGTGGGTAAAAAATCTTGGGCGGGTTATTACCTGGATGGTAAAGCGGATAGGGGTTTACCCAAAATTCGGGCTGGTGTATTTCACCCATTAGATCGTTTTAAAGATATGCCCTCCAATGAAGAGATTGTAACGCGTTTAAATTTTTTATATGCTAGAGATTGGACGGAATGGAGTGATTTGGAATTGGTGGTATAAAAATAGGCTGTACAGGTTAAAAATCTGTACAGCCTACTATTCATTTGCTGTGGCAAGCCTGAATATTTCCAAGTACTTATTTAGAATAAATCAGGTTTGCGGTACTTCTCTCAATTAGTTATCCTTTTTCTTAGGCTGAACACTATCGCCATCATTAGCAGGTGCTCCTTTTTTGGGTGCTAAGCCATCATTAAGTTTCTCTGATTTAGCGACTTTCGAAGAGGTGCTTGGGCTGGTTGAAGGCGGCCTATTTGCTGCTTTTTTCTTTGATTCCAACTCCCTCAACTCTTTTTGAGCGGCTTCGCGGCGTTCATTTTTGCCGGTTGCAGCACCTGTGGGCTTTTCTGTCTCTTTCTTATTATCCATTTTTCGCTTAGTGGCAGCCTTTAATGCTTCATTGTCTTTACCCGGTTTTTCAGCAGTTTTTTGGTCTGCACGTTCTAGTCCTGTTGTCTTGTCAGTATCTTTTGCCACTTCCTTTGTGGCTGGTGCTGCTGATACGTTTGGTTGTTGTGCTTTTTGGGAAAATGCTGCAACAGTGGCTGATGCAGAAAATAAAATAGATAAAATGATTTGTTTTTTCATAGAATTAGTAATATTATTAAAATTAAGTATTTTTAAAGTACGTGCCAAAAGCGGCAAGGTATTATACTAAGCGGCGTTAAGGTTTTATCTCTATGTTTACAGCATGAAAACCCACAGTGCTGGTGTATAAACGCCGCAAAGGTAATCTAGTCACCTGATTTATCGAAATTTAAGGGCGCATTAACTTATTCATCACCTTTCGGGTGTGCTTGGTCATATACCTTTTTCAATTTTCCAATGCTATTGTGCATATAGATTTGAGTAGCCGCGAGATTACTATGGCCTAATAGTTCGCGAATAGCATTGAGATCGGCACCGTGGTCGGAAAGGTGTGTAGCAAAGGAGTGT
This sequence comes from Bacteroidota bacterium, assembly GCA_041160955.1. GTDB lineage: Bacteria > Bacteroidota > Bacteroidia > Chitinophagales > Saprospiraceae > M3007. The sequence goes on along the minus strand of JBEAVK010000193.1, from coordinate 1,184 downwards.
CGTAATACGTGAGGGCTCAATTGTTCGGCATTACTCACCAAAGAAAGGTATTTGTTGACAATATAGTAGATAGATTCAGGGCTAAATGGCACACCTTTTATGGACAGGATCAATTGCGGATCGGGCGCTGTGGGGAAAGTTTCTTTGCGAAAATCAATAAACCTGCGCAACAGATCGCTGAGGTAGGAGGCTATTGGAGCCAAGCGCATTTTATTACCTTTGCCTGTAATTTTTATCACCGAACGAGAAAAATCAATATCACTGACCTTCATACTGGCCAATTCACTCCTTCTTATACCGGTTGCATACAGTAATTCTAAGATCACTTGGTGCAACAGTCCTGCATAGCCTTCGGGGTATTGAATTTTGGACAAGAGCAGCCGCATCTCATTTTCTTGAATAATCACAGGCAGGCGTTTGGCTGTTTTAGGGGCGATCACTTTTTGCATTGGATCTTTTTCCAGCCAACTATTTTTCTGTAAATAACGAAAATAAGTTTTTAAGCACGACAACCGCCGATTAATACTGCGTGGGTTTTGTCCTTTTTCCATGAGGCTTACAACCCATGCCCTAATATGTAAATGCCCCACCTCGGAGACCGAAGTGAGGCTATGTATATCTTGACAGTATAATAAAAACTGTGCTAAATCGTTGGTGTAAGCCGCCAAAGTATGGGGCGATAACCGGCGTTCTTTTTGAAGATGTGTAAGAAATGATGATTCGTAAAACACGAATTAATCATTCTTAAAACCGTACGTATCTTGCTTGTACGCGGCTTTCAATACTTCTGTACGACGTGTAACGGAAGGCTTCACAAATGCCTTGCGACGACGTAATTGCTTCAAAGTGCCTGAACGTTCAAACTTCCTTTTGTACTTTTTGAGAGCCTTGTCAATAACCTCTCCCTCTTTTATCTCGATAATGAGCATAAAAATCTCTTTTTTTAAATGAAAAACGCTTTTTTTGTAAATTGAGCCGCAAAGGTAAATCAAGTTGAAGCACATTGCGAAATTTTTATGAAAAAATATCTATAAATAATTGTTGCCTCGGGACTAGTACAGTGTAAAATAAGTTTTTTTATGCCTTGAAGTCTCTATTTTTAGCATATTTGTAGCGGTTGGCCGACCCAGAATGGGTCAAATGTTGATAGCAAAATCGCGGTTTCAATACGCGTGCGACCCTGT
>JBEAVK010000191.1:0-3995 GCA_041160955.1 Bacteroidota bacterium | reverse complement strand
CGCCAATAACCATTCCACTCATTGATCACATCGTGGTGCTCGGTATAAAGCCAACCCGCCATAATAGGATGTTCGCGAAAGGTATTCATCATCCGGTGGTAATCCCAACTCCAATCTACGTCGCCTGTACTGCCATCGTAACCCCATACATTACCGCATTCGGAATTGATATTGGGGATATTATTGCCCTGTTTGTACCCTTTTTCGTAGTGAAAAGTGCTGCCAGTGTATGTTTTTTCTTCGATTTCGGCCATGATTTTAGGCCATACCCAACCGGGTTCGTACGCATGCCAAGAGTTAATATCGGTTTCCGTATGGCCGCCCCCGCAACAGATGGAATTATCTTCAATGAGGCGGGTCGGGTCTGCTTTTTTGGCATTTTGGTAAGTGGCGGCCACCCAGGTTTGGGTTTCGGGTAGGTACGCGGATTGCTCCTTGCCGTCTTTCATAAATTTGCTGCTCAAACCCCAAGATTCGTTGAACAAAATCCACGAAAAAATAGCCGGATGGTTAAAATCGCGTTTAAGCATTTCTGCAAATGTCGTTTCGGATTCCTTGCGGGCCGCAGCATCGGGTTCGCCCCAAAAATTGGGTACATCCGACATGACCAATACGCCCAAACGATCGGCCCAATACAGTTTGCGTGGTATATCTACTTTGATATGTGTTCGGATACCATTCAGCCCAATTTGGCGGGTGCGGAGGATATCCGATTTCATAAAATCGTCGCTCGGGAAAGTATAGTAACCTTCTGGATGGTACGATTGGTCGAGCGCCAATTGTAGGTAAATCGGTTTATTATTGAGCGCAATATAAGGGATTTTGGTACCGGGCAAATCCATTACACTAACTTTTCGCATACCCAAATAAGACGTTACCTGATCGTCGCCCAAAGTTGCGACCACATCGTATAAAAACGGATCTTCCAACGACCAAAGCCGCGCATTGGGCATTTTTACTTCAAAAGTATAGGTTTTTTGCCCTTTTGGAATGGTTTGCTGTGCCGTAAAATTTTGTCCATTGCCTTTAATTTGTATCTGCAATGGTGTATTTGCGCCAATTGTTTCGGGGAGAAAAGCCGTTATTTTTACCTGACCCAAATCAATGTCAGGCGTAAAGTGCAGTGCGTCTAAATAAGTGTTACCCCTGTTCTCAAGATAAACAGTTTGCCAAATGCCTCGCGCATTGCCATAGCCTTGTTTGCCATAAAGGGTAAATGGACGGCGTACATCATCTGCGCGAACGACGAGCGTTTGCGGGCTGTCGTATTTGAGGTATGGCGTGAGTTCAAAAGAAAATGGCGTATAACCACCCTCATGGCTTCCGAGTGCTTTGCCATCGAGATAAACCGTTGTACGCCAATCACTTGCGCCAATAGTAACAAAGGTGCGTTTACCTTTCCAAGCCGATGGCACCGTGATGGAGCGTTTGTACCAAGCAATATCGGCGGAATCTGGAACACCCGATAATGGTGCGCCCCAAGGGAATGGCACATGGATTTGGCGACTAAAAACTTTGCTGCCATCGGCCCAGTTTTGCTGTACACCGAGGTCTTTTGGGTCAAATTCAAAAGCCCAATCGCCATTCAAATTTTGCCATTCGCTGCGCTCAAAATCGGGGCGCGGATGCTCGGGCAATGGGATATTTTGTTGACCGTAACAAGGTATGGCAAAGGCCATTCCGATGAAAAGTAATAGTTGGTAAGTCCGTTGTGCCATGTGTAATGTGGTGATATGGATGGATAAATACTCAAATTGTTTAAATTTTAACAAACCTACCCGCTAAATTACGCTGTTCCGATTGTAACGTAATGGTGTAAATGCCTGATGGTAGCCCTGTTACGGATACTATTTTGTTGGCATCCTGCGCGATGGCCTGTTGTTGCACTATATTTCCCTGCATATCGAAAATGCGGAGGAGGCAATCGCCCGCGTTAGGAGCAGTAAATGCTAGGTAATTATTGGCCGGATTTGGATAGGTTTTTAAGGCGATTGGCTCGATATTTTTTGTGCCAGAAGCGGCAGCATCCACCACATTATCAATGGCGCGGAGTAAAGAATATTCGGCATTTGCGCCAAAAGCATCTTGCCCGATTTCCCAAATCATAATACCAGCAACATTGTTCAATGCGAGTTCCGTTTTTTCAATGATAGTAGGTATGCCGTTCCAAAATTTTTGACCCAATTCATCCAACTGTGCATTGGCGGGGTCTTCCCCAACAATCGTTCGATAAGTGAAGGAAGCAACCGGGCTTACTCCAAAATCATAACCATAAAAAGGAACGCCTAAGGTAAGTTGAGATGCCGAAACCCCTTGATTTTGCCAATAAGCAATGCACTGTACCGCCCAAGAATAGGGCGAATGTTGCCCCGGATTATTGGCATCCCAAGGGCCTTTTAGGTCGTAAACCATCATATTGACCCAATCAAAAGCCGCCAACGCCTCATTATTTACCTTTGGATAACGGTACGATCCCGGAAAAGCCGCCGTAAGTTGGATATCCGTTGACTGGAGTGCAGCCTTCAGTTCAATGATAAAAGGGCTATACCAATCTTTTACGTATTGCCATTCCAAGTCCACATCAATGCCATCAAAACCTTGTGTTTGAGCAAATTGTACGATTTTTTGGATGTAAGCAGCCCTGTTGGCAGGCAATGTAAGGGTATCCCAAGCATCTTCCCAGGCTTGAGTGAGGTAGCCGCCGCCGATACACGCAAATACCTTGCAACCGTGTTGGTGCGCTAGGTTTACGGCATTGGTGGTGCTGGTGCCAAAGGACAGATTGCCCTGCATATCGGGATTAGCAAAGGCAATATTGACATGCGTTAATCGTTCAAATTCAATATCATTGAGCCAACTAAACCGATAGGTGGGTAAATATCCCACTACTTTGAAATTAGATTGAGCGGTGACTAATTGGGTGGCCAAGAGCAACAAAAAGAGTGGGAGTTTTTTCATGTTTATTAAAAATGGTGTGCATTAGGTGCAAAGATATAAATTTCGACAAAGGAAGTATGGTGTATGCTCGTATTGATAATTTTGATAAAAAAAAACGTAACTACTTATGTGGCACACGGATTACACGGATTAGACATGGATTATAAAGGATTTCGTTTCAAAAAAGGATTTTTAATATGTAAAAACAGTTAAATCCGTGTCTAATCCGTGTAATCCGTGTGCTATCTAAGTTTTAAAGATATAAGAAATGGTTGAACTTGAATTACCTCAAAGGCTAGCCTTCGCGCACCAATATATCCACCAATTTAAACACCAAATCCATCTCAAAACCCGCCCGAATCACCGATGCTGCCGCTTTTTGCCGTGCGAGAGGATCGCCTTCCCATTGTTTGAGTTTCTTTTTGAGGAGCGATTTGACCGTCGTTTCATATTCCTCTTGATCCAGCATATCTATTGCATTTTCAATGAGTTCTGGCTCGAGGTTGCGCATTTTTAGTTCCATCCGAATCCGCACTTTCCCCCATTGGTTACTCCGAAATTTACTGCGGACATACATCTCCGTAAACCGCGTATCATCAAAAAAGCGATCGGCTTTCAGCACATCGAACAATTGTTCACCCAGTTCTTTGGGTAAGCGTAATTCACGGATTCTGTCCAATACTTCCTGCGAACAACGGTCTCGATAGGCACAAAAATACTCCAATTTGGCCAAAGCCTCATCTGGAGTAAGGGGTGGGGCATCTAGTGGGCGTGTTTTTCGTTGGAAAGCCATAGTACTAAAAATTATTTTCCAATGCCCTTGTTACCCATACGCGTCAATTCCGCTACCGAGGCAATACCCAAATGGCGATCAATCACCACGCCCTGCGGATTGAGCAACAAAACGGTGGGCAATTTTTCTACTTCATAAATCTGGGCGATGGTTTTACCTGCATCGGAGTCAAAATCAGTTCTGAAATTGATAAAATGCGCGTTATAAAAATCATATACTTGTTTTTGGGTGAAAATTTCTTCTTCCATTACTTTGCAAGGCGCGC
>JBEAVK010000135.1:0-20827 GCA_041160955.1 Bacteroidota bacterium | reverse complement strand
ACTGCACAAAAAACTTGTCGGATACCCTTCTTGCAGATTTTCTGAAAAATAAATCATACCCGGCACTCAGCGAAAGATGGCCTATACCAAAACCAATTTCGGGACGATAATACCAACGAGGCGTAATTTTTTCGCCCTCTGTATCATTGCCAAATTGCATACCAATAGTAGTAAGGTTGAGTACAATAGGTGCGTGCATTTGGAACAAACTAAATGAAATATCATTTAAATTCCTATTGATTTTTCGGCTATAACCCAAAGCAAGCGCATTGAAATTAAATGGTTTATTGTGAGAGAATTTATCCTTTTTATCGGTCGATGGTGCCTTAAATCGAATCTTATAATAAGGTGAAATCGTACCAAATGGGGAGATGCTACCACCCAACCACAATCCGTTTCTTTGCCAAGCATGGAGACTAAACATCACCCCTTTTTGATCGGGTTTGTAGCCTGCTGCCTTTATTTTCGCAAAATCGTCCTTAAACATCTCAGTTTTGGGGGCTATTTCATGTAAAAATTCGTAGCGTTTTTTTTGAGCGACAAGATCGCAACTCGGGCAGGTGCGGATGGCCTGTTCGTAATCCGCTAATATACTCAAGACGAGGCTATCGCGGATGGGTTCTTCCCAAACGAATTTGTGCCAATACTTCCTGTCTATACGCTGGTTCATTTTAGCCCTATTGATATAAGCCGTTGCTAAATAGCGGGTTTCTGTCAGTTGCCCGGAAGCAATCAAATCTGATAAGGGTTTTGTGTTCCGCGTAGTTCGAGCTTCTTTTTGGGCTGCTTTAATCAAATCGTTTTGGCTAGTTTGAGCCTGTAGCGCAAGTGTATGGATGAAACTCAAAAGTAGAATGTAGATAATTTTTTTAATATTCATAAGTTAAGGTTGTTTTTCCTAATATATAGGTTGTTGCTTTGTTTTTTAAAGACGCAAAGAAAACTATTTGGGTTGTATGATTTATAAGAAAGTGAAAATTTTAAAGTAAATTAGTCTTTTTTTAGTTAATTTTTGCTATATCGGGCGAAATCGACCTATCTTTGTGTTCATTTCGCCCGATATAGCAAAAATTATGGAAGAAACATTGATTGGTCGCATAGCAGAACAAGAAACATTACACCGTGCACTCAGTTCGCAAGGGTCAGAAATGGTGGCCATTCTCGGTCGTCGCAGGGTAGGGAAGACATTTTTGGTGCGCTCCGTTTGCGACCCCAATATGGTGTTCGAGGCAACCGGTGTGCAAAACGGAACGCTAAAAAAACAACTTCAACACTTCAATTTCCAATTGAACGAATGGTTTGGGGCTGATAGGCTCGATAATACGCCCCCAACAGATTGGCTGGACGCCTTCCACAAACTCATTACTGCTCTTGAAAGCCAAGCCCCCCGGTCCAATAAAAGGGTGCTGTTTTTTGACGAACTGCCTTGGTTCGATAGTCGAAAATCGGGCTTCCTCGAAGCCTTTGGGCTGTTTTGGAACAGTTGGGCCTCCCGTAAAAATGTCATGGTTATCATCTGTGGTTCAGCAGCATCTTGGATGATACAGCGGGTGGTGGACAACAAGGGAGGGTTACACAACCGAATCACCCAACGCATTCACTTGCAACCGTTTACGCTGGCAGAAACGGAGGCTTTCCTGCGCAACCGAGGTGCAGGAAGCGACCGCTACCAAATCCTACACTTATACATGGCCTTGGGCGGAATCCCTCATTATTTGGCCGCAGTACAACCCGGATTAAGTGCTGCTCAAAACATACAGCATATCCTTTTTTCGCCAAGCGGTCTGCTCCGAAATGAGTTCCTGCGGCTTTACCCAGCCTTGTTCGATCATGCTGAAAATCACATCACCGCAGTACGTGCCTTGGCCGAAAAACGGCGGGGGCTGACCCGAAAGGAACTGATCGCATCAAGCGGATTAACAGAAGGTGGTAATACAACCCAACTCTTGCGGGAATTGGAGGAGTCGGGCTTTATCAGCACTTACTTCCCGTTTGGCAATGGCAAAAAAGAGAAGATCTATCGCCTTACCGACGAATACTCGCTTTTTTACTTAAATTTTGTTGAAAACAAACCTACACAAAGCCAAGAATACTGGAAAACGATCAGCCAAACCCAGCATTACAAAACATGGAGTGGGTATGCTTTTGAAAATATCTGCCTGAAACATGTGGATCAGATCAAACGTGCGCTTGGGATTTCTGGGATTTATACAGAAGATAGCGCATTTTTGCGACAAAGCAAGGGAGAACTGACGGGTGTGCAAATAGACCTGCTGCTCGACCGCAAGGATAATATTGTCAACCTATGCGAGTTAAAATTCTATAATGATAAATTCAGTTTGGACAAAGCGGATGCTGATGCACTACGCCAAAAAATCACGCTATTCAAAGCCTATACAAAGACACGCAAATTGATATTCCTGAACATCATTACAACCTACGGGCTTATCCCTAATGAGCATAGTATCGGATTGGTGGATAAGTCATTGGGGATGGATGCGTTGTTTTTGGATAAATTGGTCGGTTAGGGGAAATGTTATGACTTATTGTTTATGTAGTTATGGCTTGTTTTGCCATCCAATCCTCTAAGTACCATAAAATAAAGTCCTTAAATTTTTTATTATGCGTCGAATTTATGTCGGAATAATCCGCAATAATTTCCTTAACTTTATCAAAATCCCATGTTGATTTATCATCGCCCAGTGTTTTGGATAGTACATTTTTCCATTCCATGTATCTGCCTTTTTTCAAAACATCGTGATTTAGATTTAGGTGATTTTCTTTGGCTTTTTTACCTGTTTTTTCATCTTTTATTCCAGTTAATTCAAAATTTTTAGCATCATTTACGGAAAAAACTAGGACTTCTTCCGCATTTTTGTTTACGCTGTAAACAATGTCTTTATCTCTAAAATTAATTATTGCAGGATTTTCTAAATGCTTAAAAGTTGCATTACCTTTCATTGAATCACAATGATTTTCACCTGGCATATTATCTCTGCCCAAACAACACCCGAGTAAATTTTGATAGTTTAGGTCGTTTTCGAGTACATCGTTTTGTGGTACAAAATGCTCTGTTTTCATTTGTGGGACATTATTTTCATTTTCAACTACTAATAATTCTTGTCCACAATAGGCACAGAGGTATTTTTGCTCTTGCAATAATTGCATGCGCAATTGATAAAAAGGAGTTTCCTCATTTGGTAGAATCCGTTGACCATTTTCATCTTTCTCTTTTCTAAAATTAGTAAAACCAGTATAGGTCGGTTGAATACCCAACTCTTCTTGAAGTTCGATATTCAAATACTCTAGCAAACCTTCTGGTGCTGTAAGTTTATCTATTTTTAACATGAATAAAATTTAGGTTAAATCATGTTTTGCATCTTGTATTGCAGCATCATCTTCTCCCAATATAGGCAGTAATTCATCAAAAATAAGTTTTGCTTGCGACTGCTGCCCCATGGAAATAAACCGAAACATCTCTTCAATCCGTACCTGCATTTTACTAGATGGTCGCTTATTTATGCCATATTCATCCAGTAAAATGTCTTGGACGGTTCGACCATAAAAATACGATATCTCGATTGCTTTACCGTCCTCAATTCGATATGCCTTTACTTGTTCTTTTTGCAAAGTTGCTAGTACAACCGGAGCATGTGAGGTAAAAACGAACTGAACTTTTGGGAAGAATTCAATTAATACGGGAATGGTTCTAGCTTGAACCAAAGGGTGTAGATAGTTGTCTATCTCATCTACTAAAACAACTGCCGATTCGAATATGGGGTTCTCCGAATTGTTATATGCCTCGTGCATTCGGCTGATAAGATGCCCAATCCATCCAAACAGATTACTCAGACCAGTACTGAGTAAATCAAAAGGTATTCCCTCCGGATTAGTGGGTGTTTTAACGACAATCTTTCGCGGTGAGATCGCACTTTTAAGTTCAACGGTAAAGTCTTCTCCTGTTTCAGGAGTCAAAACCGCAGAAATAACACGAAATAAGTCCCTTACTGTATTTTTATGCTTATCTCCTTGGTTCCATGTTTCACTAATCCAAATTTTTAGGCTTTCGATGCGGTTGTCTTCGGTATCGTGAATTAATGGAATGACATCGAACGCATTAGGCTTTGGAGACCGTTTTTTAATGTCGGTGCCATCGGGTTTTCGGCCATAGCGTTGTGGATAGCCTATAACCAAAATGGGTAATTCTCCATCTCCATCCATACCACCTTCATCTAATGGTAGGCCAAATCCATCAACTTCAATTTGATCACCGCCAAATTCAACAATACCAGTTTCTTGCTTGGGTTTGAATGGTATTATATTCGATTTACCATTTTCAAATATTTTACCATCGAATTGGTATGACACTTGGATAGTGCCATCCCCTGCATATTTGAGCAAGCAATTCTCATCTGCACCTGTAATTCTAGGGAGATTTTGCAGGCTTGTTTTAGTGTCAATGAGTGGGCTTCCAGTACCAACTAGCCCTAAGGCCAATGCTCGCAACAAAGTGGTCTTGCCTCCGCCATTCGGACCAATTAAACAAGTGGCTCGTTGACCAAACTGTATCTTACAACTCCCAAAATGTCCTACGTTTACAACCGTAAGGTCTCTTAAAATCAGCGATTTGACCTGTTTACTCAACGGAGTTGCTTCTTGGACACTTGCTTGTCTGTATTGCTGAATTATACTGAGTTGCTCTTCAAAGTCATTGTCATTTAACTTATTCAATGCCTTATCAAATACATTATTGTACCCAGCTCTTTTCTGAATGGATAAAAGTGTGTCAATTCGCTTTCTATCTTCAGTCAAAAACAACTCTAAATTCTTTAGATAATCCAAACCCTCGTATGTTTTTGTCCAAATATCAGTCTTGCCAGCCTTTGTTAACCCCCCCCCTAATGCTTCTGCTGTCTCTCTCAATACTTGCGCTTTATCCGAATCGTCCTTTGCACTAAATTTCAGGCTAAACTGCCCAGATTCATGTATCTCTAAATATATATTTTGAGTTCTGTTAAATACATCTGTGCCTGTCCAAAAGGAAAATGCCAAATAATAATCATTTCCCAAAAACCAATATCCAGCCTGAAGTCGCTCTTTAGGCCGACGGCGAAGTGTAAATACTAAGTCCTTTTCCTGCGTCTCCCGCCAATCCAAAAGGAATTGAAACACCTTTTCGTGAATCTCTTTAATATTTGTCATTTAAGTATATAAATTATTGGGCAAAAATACAGCATTTTCATAACTTTTAAACCTAATCGCCATTTTTGTACATTTCCTAAAATTTATCAGAGAACTGGTATTGAAAAAAGTAGCCAAGAATCTCCCCTCTACAACCCCTCCACCACATCCCGATATTCCCGCCCAATCGGAATAGACACGCCTTGTATTTCTACCATTTCGGAAGTATAAGATTCAATTTTATGGATAGCAACGATGAACGAGCGGTGTATCCGTTTGAACTGGTGTGCAGGTAAAATACTTCCAATTTCGTGCGTACTCATTTTGGTAATGTATTCCTTTTGAATGGTCACAATTTTGATGTATTCGCGTTGGCTTTCGATATAAGCAATCTCGGAAAACAGGATTTTTACTTTCTTTTTTTGTACCATTACGAAAATAAAATCCTTTTCGGGAGCGGGAATTTCCGGTTTACTTGGTACGACTTGTTGGGGTGGTTTTACTTTATTAACGGCCTTTAAAAAACGCTCAAAAGCAAATGGTTTTAAGAGGTAATCGGTTACGTCTAAATTAAAACCTTCTACCGCATATTGATGATAAGCCGTGGTCACAATCACCGCAGGCGGATGTGTCAGCGATTTCAGGAAGTCCATACCTTTCAAACGAGGTAGATGAATATCAAGAAAAATCAATTGGACACTATTGTCCCGCAGGTATTCGGTGGCAAAAATCGCGTCTTTAAATGCGCCCTGCAAATCCAAAAAGGCCACCTGAGTAATATAACCCGATAGCACTTTGACCGCCAAAGGCTCATCTTCAATAATAATACACGTTATTTTAGACATGGCTGTTGAGGTTGATGTTCAACAAAGCAGTGAATACGTCTCCATCCTGTTGGAGCGAAATACGATAATCAGTGTAGAGCAATTCCAATTGTCGCCGAAGGTTGGAAAGGCCAATATTTTCTTTGGTACTCCATGCCTCGGAGGATTTATCGCAAGAGTTTTTTACGATGAACGTCAACTGTTGTTGATGAATCGACAACGAAATATCCACTAATGGCTGATTTCTAGTTTCCGAAGCACCGTGTTTGAACGCATTTTCGACCAATGGAATAAGCAACAACGGCGGTATGGGTTGCTGAAGGTTTATAACATCAAATTTGAAATGGACTTGTAGGGTTTGGTCATAACGCAGTTTTTCAAGGGCAATATAATCGCTGATAATTTTGACCTCCTGCCCTATTTCGATATACGCATCATTGGTTTCGTACAACATAAAACGCAAAATATCCGATAGTCGCAGGATGGATTCAGGAGCGAGATCGGATTTATCTTGCGCCAACGCGTATATATTATTGAGCGTATTGAACAAAAAATGTGGATTTGTCTGTGATTTGAGGTAATTCAATTCTGCTTCTTGTTTTTCGATACGCAATTGCTGGGCAGTTTGTTTCAATTGAATATGGTCGTGTATATGTCGAATAAGGCCAAAAAAGAAAAAAGAAAAGACGCTATATTGGAATTGCTTACAAACGCCATCGGTGAAGGAAGTGGGGGTATAAAAACTGGTATAAATATGCAATTGAATACCCAACCACCGCCATGCGTACAAGCCAAAAGAATACACCAAAAACTGTAGCACCAGCAAAAAGACGGATCGAAGTATCTTTTTCTTACGGAGACTGGGCAAAATATGTTCAAAAAAAAGAAAATTGGCGGCAATGATATAGGGCGCCATCCAAGAATAATTCAGCAACTTAGGATAGGCAGATTCGGAATTCGAGGCCATATCCAGTAGCCAGGCGAGCAGGAGAAACGCTAATCCAATCCACACAAATAGTCTTAACCGTTTGGGGTCAATAATGGCCTTTGATGTACTATTGGCTTGATAAGTGATTGACATGATTGCGTTGTTTGTTTACCCCGTTCCGTTGTTTGTTGACGTGTGTACTTTGATCGCTTTTTGAGCGGATAGTTTTGCGCAAAATTACTTAATTTATGAAAAAGAACGCATTTATTATTGCAGCATTACTTATTCTGGCTGTACGCCTTTCTGCTCAGGTGGAACCCACGGCAGGCAATTGGAACACTTGGTTTATCCCATCGGGCAAAGCCTATCGACTACCGCCTCCGCCCACCAACAACAAAGAGGAACTCAAACAAATACTCGCGCAGCAACAAAAAATAGACGCTGCCACCTTGCAACAAATCGAGTATTGGAATGCTGGCGGCCCCAGTTACCGTTGGCAACATATCATGGCAGATGCTTGGATGGACGACGCATTGGGCAATGGTATATTAGCCAATATGCTACTCAGCGTCACCACCTACGATGCGATGGTAGCGGCTTGGGACACCAAATACGCCTTTAATCGTCCACGTCCTTTTACGACTAATAGCAAGATAAAATCGCTCGCTATAAAACCCGATAGCCCTTCTTATCCTTGCGAACACGCTGTGGCGGCGGGGGTAGCGGTGACGATTATAGGTCATTTTTTCCCTGCTTTAGCGGATTCTATGAATCAATTAGCAACGCAGTCCATGGCATCGCGAGTAGCGGCGGGTGTGGCCTATCCGAGCGATACAAAAGCGGGGTTTGAATTGGGTAAAAAAATTGCCGAAAAAGAAATAGAACACACCAAAGGTTTCCTAAATAACCAACCTTGGGACGGGAAAAAACCAGACCAACCGGGGTTGTGGAACGGCGGTTTTGCCATGCTTCCTTATGCGGGTAGCAGCAAAACAGTGGTGTTGGAAAAGGGCAATCAGTTTAGACCCGGCCCACCACCTGATTTTTCAAAAGACATGGCCGAACTCAAAAATTTCAAACAAACAACCAGTTCTAGGTACAACGCGCTCTATTTTAATGGGCAATCGGTTTGGGAAGATCTGTTGGACAAAAAAATATTTGAATACAATCTGCACCTGAACCCGCCACGAGCAACACGGATGTATGCGCTTGCAGCGATAGGTATTTACGATGGTTTTGTGTCGGCTTGGGATGCGAAATATACGTACTGGGGTATCCGCCCGGAGCAGTATGATACGACCTATCATGGGCTACTTGGCGCTCCTCCATTTCCTGGGTATCCTTCGGGTCATGCGGCGATAAGTGGTGTTATGTGCGGCATTTATTCGTATCTTTTTCCAGCAGAAAAAGCCTTTTTTGAGCAAAAAGCAAAAGATGGTGCCGAGTCGAGGTTCCATGCGGGTATTCATTTTCGTACCGATAATGATGTAGCACTGGTAATGGGTAAAAACGTGGCGGCGGCTATTGTGCAAAAAGCAAAGAGGGATGGCGCGGATAATGGGTTACTGTTAGGAAAAAAGGAAGGGGGAGCGTTGAAGAAAAAGTAGGTATTCCACGCGCTGTATCCGTCAGCAAATTTGATGGACTGATACATGGTAAGTCTTTAATAGGCCTAAAAATTAACGAAAAATCGCCATCTCATGCTTTTTGAGATGGCGATTCAAAACATAACCATACAGAGTTAGGTCAAACTACCCAATCCAACCACTGCTTTGCCAATAATTCCACGTACGCCTCAAAAGTAGGTGCATTTTTGATGCTGAAAAAAGTGGCACTCGGTTGATTTTCTATCACTTCAAGATAAGCCTCTCCCGGATCCGTATTGAACATGTAAACGTTGTGATACTGGTCATAAAGCGTATAGTGGCCACCTGCTTCCCGGCCAAATACAATCCAGTCCTGATGCTCCAATGGGATACAGTTGTCCTCTTCACATCGTTGTAAATAAAACTTAGACCAAATCTCACCAATGCCTTGCTGACAGATAGATGATGAAAAAAAACTTTGACTATTTGTTAGAAAGTCATCATCTGAATTATAGGTATAGACGATACCTCCCAGTTGCTCCAGAAAAACTTTGTGAGTGTCTATAAATGGTAACTCATAGGTGTCATTCGATTCCATTTTTGTAAGCCATCCACAGGATTCCCCTTGCTTGTTATCCCAGGAATACAATCTATATCGCTGGTCTTCTACTTGAAAATGGAGCAATCGGGCTTTGTTGAGCAATTGAAACAAAATCGGGCTTTGGGACTCGAATAATGTAAAAGTCATATCGTTTTCATCTGCGAAATCGACAGGACTTCCGGGCTTAAAAAGCCAAGAACAATAATTGGTAAACGAAATGAAATCAGAATTTTTCACAATTAAAATTTACTGAACGATTTGAGGAAAAGGTCGGGACATCAAAAATTCCGGACAAAAGTAATATACCGGAGACTTACTCCTCAAAGGTTAGCAAACCAAAATATTTTTCTTTCAATTCTAACAACCTCTTATTATTCAGCGGTACATGGCTATATCCCAATTGAGTTCGAAGTTTTTTTACAAATTGAATATCTGCGCTATTTTGGTAGTACTCGTCGAGGTCTTCCTGCGCATAAAAGTTAATTATCGCATTATTATCATAGCATAACTGTTCAATCGGAAACCAACCATTGTAATACCCCAGCGATAAGAACTCTTCGAGATTTTCTGCGATTACCCAGTTGTAAGCTTCCATTGAATCTCCGTAATTTATAGGAACAGTCATGATTACGGGTTGAATATCTGGAGATAATTCTAGAAGGCTATAATGTACTCCATCTCCTTCCGTCGTGGCAAAAATCTGGGTATTTGTTGGTGTACAAAAATACCTAGATGATTCACCTTCTGCTGGTGTTATACCTGCATAATAAAGGTAAAGATTTGGAAAATCAATTCTTGTTTTTTCCGCTACCTCCTTTATTGTATTTTTGAATTCTGCTAAATTCATATTATTCATTTAACGGCATTTATTGTTATCTCTTTAATCTCAAAGATACAGCATTCTGAACACTAAGATAGTCGTATAAATAATAATTATTGCATCCTGTATTTTAATTATTGAAACCCCTAACTGATGAAACCGTCTCCTTTGTTAAAAAAAAGCGCATTATCTTTGTTCCACCAAAAAGCAAGCACATCCAATTCATTGCTTGCCCATTCGTTCAACAAAAGTCGTCACAATATGCGCTATTTTTTCTTTTTTCTTATCCTGTTCAATACCACACTCACCAAGGCACAAATCTGTAATTACTTAGCCTACGACGCTTTCGATTACCCCGCCAATACACCATTAGAAGCCCTACAAGGCGGTACAGGATGGCTACGCCCTTGGAATGTACAAAGTGAAAGCGCCGCTGTCCCAGGGTATCAAATTGCCAATACAGCCCCCATGAACTGGCTCGATCTGCAAACCCAAGGCAGTTATGTTTCGGGTGGTTTGGCTTACCTCACTTCGGGTAGGCGGCTCAATACCGCTGCAAACGGCCCGTTTCAAAATTGGCTCAATAGCGATAATACCATTGGTAAACCGGGTACTTCGATTTGGGCGAGTATTTTGTTGCGCAAAAACCAAAACAACGACCAAACCGTAGCGGCTACTTGGCACGAAAGCGACCTGCAATGGTGCGATAACTGCACTGGAAATAAAGTAGCCATTGGGTATTTTGGCAGCAATTCCAATGTAAACGGGCAACGCCGCTGGACACTTCGTATTGGCAATGCTTATTTTCCTACAACGGTGGCGGTAGTGCCTAACGAAACGGTATTTTTAGTACTAAAACTGGATTTTCAGCAAAGTACAACCGTCGTTTCCCTTTTTGTTCAACCATCTGCCTTGGGCAATGATACGCCAGCGCCAACACCAAATTTGGTGCAAACCAGCCCAATTCCCATTACAATCCGAAGCATCGCCTTATACCTCGGCGATGGTGCAGGCAATGGACAAGCCGACGAATTAAGGATGGGCGAAACATACACCTGTGTCGCCCCGGATGCGGCTGTTATGGTCAACCAACCGCCCAATGCGGCTTTTGGCAGCAGCCCATCATCGGGTATTGCGCCGCTAAATATTACTTTTGATGGTTCCGCTTCTTCCGACCCCGGTGGTAGTGTGGTGGCTTATAACTGGAACTTCGGTGATGGATCTCCTAGTGTATCTGGTGCTGTGGTAACACATACTTTTACCGCAACAGGAGTGCTTACGGTGACACTTACGGTTACGGATGATTTGGGTTTGCAACATAGTCTTTCCAAAAAAATTACGGTATTCAATACCAATGGTTCGTTTAGTTGTTTGTTGGGATTGGTCAACGAAAAACTAGCCAGTTGTACCGGTAATGATGGCCGTTTTATTGTGACCAATTACGATAATATACCTTTACAATTAAAAAACAGCGCAGGAAATACGATCCCCCCGACCCCTGCAAACCCCAACCGTTTCGATCAATTGGCCGCCGGATTATACCAACTCACGGCCAACGGTGCGAACGGTTGCCGCGACACCTTTGAAGTACATATCCAACGCGATAGCAATACTTGTCCGGGTTGGACACCCGACCCTTGTGCTATGAAAATTGGTGTGGGTATAGAGGGTTTGGCCTATTATTCCAAAAGCCGTCCATTTAAGGATTTTTTCAAATCTTGCGGTCGCTGGATCACGTATGACCCGAATCCACCCGGCGGTAATTTTACATGGAACACCGAAAACCAACAATATATCCCTACCGATGCCGATGGTTATGCCACGGTATTGCCTTATACCGTACCCAATGGAAGTGGACAAAATCTCCTGCGCGGTATCATTTCCGCCAATGGTTTTATCCCTATGGGCGTACCGCTCCGACTCTTGTACGATGGTGTAGGTACTTTGCAAATGCAAGGTGCTGTAACGGTCACGAGTACGGCACCCGGGCAGATAGATTTTATCGTAAATGATGAAGGCAATATTTTTTTCAACCTCACGGCTTCTCAATTGGGCAATCATGTGCGCAATATCCGGGTGGTAGAACTGAGTAATATCGACACTTATTTATCACAACCCTTCCGGCAAGGTTTTTTGGATAAATGCGCCGAATTTAACACCTTACGCTTTATGGATTGGGTGCACACCAATGGCAGTAAACAAGAGCAATGGGGCAACAGAACCCGCCCAACCTATTATTCCCAAGCAGAATCTCCTTATGGCGGGGCGGCATTCGAGTACATTATTGCTATGGCCAATCAATTGGACAAAAATATATGGATTTGTATTCCACACAAGGCAGATGACAATTATATCACCCAAATGGCCACTTTATTCCGCGATCAACTCAAACCCGGTATTTCGGTCTATATCGAATACAGCAATGAGGTATGGAACTGGATTTTCCCACAAGCCAATTGGGTGGCTGACAATGGCGCACAAAACATCAGTTATCCAAGGCGATATACGGAGCGGGCCACCCATGCGTTTGATATTTGGATGTCGGTATGGGGCACACAAAACACGCGATTAAAACGGGTACTTGGCACCCAAAATGGCTACGATTGGATTACAGAAGAGATACTCGCCCAAGCGGATCAAACGAAATACGACTATATATCGCCATCGTGGTATGTGGGTCTTAATCACAGCAACACGGGTAATCCCAATTTACAAGCATTGGGTGCCGCAGCCACGCCTGAAGACGTGCTGGAAAACGCCAATAATACTTTCCTCGATTTTTACCCGCGCTGGGAAATGGTGTATAAAACGGCCAAATTATACGGGAAAAAAGTAGTCAACTACGAAGGTGGGCAGCATTTCACCGATTTTTCGGTGCCGCCGTATATTCAAGCCATGTACGATGCGCAGGTGCACCCGGGCATGTATGCGCTATACGATAGGATGCTCGATAGTTTGCGCATTTTGGGTAGTGAATTGCCCTTGGCGTTTGTGTTAGTGGGCCCTTGGCAGAGTATTTATGGCTCTTGGGGGCATATTTTTAGCGACGATGACGCAGCACCTTGGACAGACCGCCCTAAGTTTCAGGTGCTACTAGATCAAATGGCGCAATGTGTCGAAATGCCTTCCGGTACAGCATTGCCGGAGATGGATACGCCATATCACCTTCATTTGTATCCCAATCCGACCAATGGCCGATTTAATATGGATATGCCTGCGGATTGGATGGAGCAAAACCATCGTATTAGGGTATTTGATTTGTTGGGTCAGTTAAAAATGGAGCAGTCTATTTCCAGCAATTCGATTGATTTGGGTAAAGCATTGGTGAATGGCCTGTATATGATTGAGGTGGTGGATATGAAGGGTCGAAAATTGGCGTATGGGAAAATTTTGAAGGGTGGGGATTGATGGTTTTAATGGGGCAGTTTTGCTCCTTGTTTAATATTGATTTATTTGAGGGCATGACAAAATCGAGTATGACTTTTGATTTATGCAAACAATAGATTTCAACTAAATTGTCGGTGTGACAGAAAAAGTCGCCCCGACAATAGCACAAATACAATACTCACACGTACTTGAAGATCTTAATAATGCCAAAACTTAGGTGTAATATTTAACGATCTCCAAGTGAATACTTATCGAATATTAGGATATTGTCGGGGCGACTTTTTCTGTCACCCCGACAATTAAGCACGCGCCCACTAACGGAATACGCAGTATCTTAGTCTTAAAAAAACGTAAAAACTTAGATAGCACACGGATTACACGGATTGGACACGGATTTATCTGTTTTTACTTATTAAAAATCCGTTTTAAAAAGAAATCCTTTAAAATCCGTGTCTAATCCGTGCAATCCGTGTGCCACGCTAAGTTTTTACAAAAAAACGTAACTACTTAATCAGGCTTTATGCAAAGAAAATTAATTCTATACATTTCCACCACTTTGGACGGTTTTATCGCAAAACCCAATGATGACCTGAGTTTTTTATCCATCGTTGAACAGGAGGGTGAAGACTATGGTTACGTCGATTTTGTAAATACGATCGACACCGTCATTATGGGTAGAAAAACCTATGATTGGGTAATGACACAAGTACCGGCGTTTCCACACGCCGACAAAACCGCTTTTATCATAACAAGGACGGCTCGACCCAGCATTGGAAATACGCATTTTTATACCGGAAACCTCAAAGAATTGGTGCAAAAACTGAAAGCTGCCCCCGGTAAAAATATCTATTGTGACGGTGGTGCAGCCATTGTACATGAACTGTTAAAAGAGCATCTTATCGACGAATTGATCCTATCCATTATTCCTATTTTGGTAGGTGATGGTATTAAATTGTTCAAAGATGGGCTACCCGAACAACAATTAGCACTTATCTCCTCCAAGCAGTTTGAAAAAGGATTGGTGCAACTTCATTACAAACGTGCGGGCAAATTAGGCGAAATATGAAATTTATCCATCATGCCCACCCGAATATTGCGCCACCACCGATGTCATAATCTTTTGGGCATGTTCGCGCGAGTTTTCGATAAATAAAGCATGGGTATCCATTCCACCACAAATGACACCTGCTAGATAGATGCCTTTTACATTCGTCTCGTGTGTATCGGGGTTAAATTGTGGTTTCCGTTGTGCATCATCAGACAATTGAATACCGATTTTTTCTAAAAAACCGAGGTTGGGTTGATACCCTGTCATGGCAATTACCCAATCATTTTCGATGGTAACTGGGCCTTCGGGGGTGTCCAACTCAACGGTATGCGGATGGATGGCTACAATACTGCTGTTATAATAGGCTTTGATGGATCCTTCTTCTATCCGGTTGACGATATCGGGCCGCACCCAATATTTGACCCTTTGGCCTACCTCTTGTTTCCGGATCACCATGGTAACTTCTGCGCCTTTGCGCCAGGTTTCGAGGGCCGCATCGGCGGCACTGTTTTGCGCACCTACAATGAGTACTTTTTGGAAGGCGTAGTGGTGCGGATCTTTGTAATAATGGGTCACTTTGGGTAGGTTTTCTCCTGGAACATTGATCGTGTAGGGCAAATCATAAAAACCAATGGCGATAATGATCTGGTGTACGATATAGTGTTTTTTGCTGGTTTCAATCGAAAAAAGGTCTTCTTTTTGTTCTATTTTGTTGACCGTTTCAAATAATCGTACGTTCAAATGGTGGGCAACCGTAACGCGTCGGTAGTATTCCAATGCTTCTGCTCGGGTGGGTTTATTATTGACGGATACAAAGGGTACGCCGCCTATTTCCAGTCGCTCGGAAGTGGAGAAAAAGGTCATATTAGCGGGATAGTTGTAGAGTGAATTAACCAAACAACCTTTTTCTAATATGACGTAATCTATACCTGCCTTTTGGGCTGCTAAGGCGCAGGCTAGGCCAATAGGGCCTGCGCCAATAATGGCCAATTTGAATTGCTCTGTCATTGTTTTACCACTTAGTATTTTTGTACAACTTAGTATTTTTACCGCTTAGTATTTTTTCTACCACAAAAGTACATATAAGTTCACAAAGCGTAGGGTGGTCGCTTCGCTTTTTTGAGGACACAAAAGGCTTTTAATCAACTTATCGAATCAAAGTAACTTCCCCTGAATAAGTTTTAATATTGTCACAAATTTGTATGTTAACCTTGTAAATATACACATCGCAAGGCGCATCTTTACCACCCAACTGCCCATTCCAAGGTTGAGTGCCGCTAAATACTTCCTGCCCCCAACGGTTGTAGATCGTTAGGTTGTACGATTCTATGGCTCTGCCTATTGGCTCAAAACCATCATTGACGGTATCATTATTGGGCGTGAAGGCATTTGGTATTTTTGGCGTACAATCAGGTGGTACTACCGTGATTTTTATAGAATTGGAATTGGAACAACCAGCCTCATTCGTGCGTATTAATGTATAGGTAGTTGTGGTATCGGGTGTTGCGATAGGGTTGGCGCAATCCACACAACTTAATCCTGCTGTAGGTGACCAAGCGATAGTACCTGTACCGGTTATCGACAGTTGCGCCGATGTTCCAACGAAGATGGTTGTATCGCCAGGCGTGATTACGACTGGTGGTTGATCAATAAACAGAAGATCAACGGAATCGCGCACAGTACAGCCATTTGAGTTAGCCGTAATGACAAGTGTTGTATTATTGTTGTCGCCTGTAAAAAAAGGACTGAGTATGGTGGCATCAGAAACCAAATTAGGAGGGCTCCACGATAATACGCCTGTACCTATGGCTGATAATTGAACAGTATCGCCGCGACAAACAATTTGATCCTCTCCTGCGGCTACTGTGAACGGGCTGACCACTATGGTATCTTTACCCACGCTACATCCAGCACCTGTTACCGTTACGATATAAGTCCCCGGTGCAGCAACAGACAGGGAGGGGGTTTGTGCCCCCGTTGACCATGTATAACCGGTAGCATCCGCAACAGCATCTAACACGATATTTTGGCCATCGCAGATACTTTTATCGGCACCGAGGTCAACCGGTAGTAATGGGTCATCATCTTTGCGAAAAATTGCATTGTCAAAATTAGGTAACCCAGAGAAGGATACACCATTAAACCTAAACGTTTCTAATTCCAGCAATGGTGTCGTATTGGGGCAAGCAATGGCAGATATAAAAATAGTAGGTGCTGAAAGTGACGACTGTACAAAGTAGATTTTTCCATCGGGTGCTACCTGCATTTGGGATATCCAAAAATCCGTACTCGGTACTTGACCGAAGATTACTTTACTCGAATTGATATTTGGGCTAGTTAAATCCCAATAACCCATATCACCTAAGGTTGAGAAAAAAAGGCGTTTGCTATTTGGCGAAAATTCTAAAGAACCAGTAATAATATCTAATTTCAACGGATTACCCAATACACCTGTGGTAGCGTTAAAAGAGAGCAGACGGCCCGCTAAACTCACCCATTTACCATCCGGCGAACCTTTGATACTGCCCCCCTGCAGCCCAGTAATATTGTAGGATACAGGCGCACTCACACCATTGGGATTGACTGAAAAAACTACCAATCCGAACCCATTACCATTTACAATAATCCAATAATCGCTACCATTTGTATGTCGAATAGCGCATAATCCCTCGTAAGAGGGTACAAAAATAGAACCCTCATAAGCAGCAACACCTCCCAAACCCCCATTGAGTGACATATCCACCTCAAAATATGATAACCCTCGTCCTTGTGGTTGCCCCGGCACAGCACCGCCCACGTTAAACTCGATTTCTTCCATCGTAAAGAGATAATAATTTTGGGGATCACCCGGTTTGGGTATAATGACCGATGATTGCATAGCACTAAAACCGCCACCTTCGGTAAAACCCATATCATACATCACCTGATGGTTGCGGTTCCATATTTTACCGCTCGATTCCCCAAAAAGAATTGGGTCGCGACCGCCGCCATTGGTGTAAAACAATAAATTACCATCGGCATCCGCAATGCTGGCGCTGCCCTCCAAAGTACTCATTAAACTGGGCGAAGTAAGCACAGCATTCCCTGAATTAAAATTTAAGGCGGCTCTTTCACCAAAATGCCATACATTGCCTTCTTTTTGAGCATAAACAGACTGAAGGGACACAAAAAAGGCAAATAATACAAAATAGTATATGTTGTTTTTCATTTTCTTAAAATTTAAAATAAGTAAGTGATATTATGTTCTGTTTAACATTTTAAGAGGTAGGTCAATTTTTTGAAATCATGTCTTTAGACGATTAAAAAATGATTAAATTTGACATAACACTCAAATCATCATACAAAGGTACACCAATTATTTATCAATTAAGTCGCTTATACGATCAATGGCCCCGGCGCAGCATTCGCAGGTACACACACTTGAAATGCGCCAATACCAAGGTTAAAGGTCTGCGTCATTGACCCTCCAAATGGTCTATTATACATGCCATTGATTTGTGTTACCCTCGGCTCCTAGCGCACCAACGTTAAATCCCCACTCCTTTGCACCAAACCATCGCAGGTATTCATCTTTAATTGATACATATAGACACCCTGCTGCGCTGGTTTATTATTAAAAGTACCATCCCAGAGTATCTGCGGATTATTGGATTCAAATACCAATTCGCCCCACCTCGAATAAATGCGCAATAAATAATCCACGGGGTCAATCAGGTTGCTAAATACCCCAAAACGATTATTATTTGATCCGTTCTCACCTTCTGGACTAAAGATATTTGGGATATAAAAAGGGCATGGTTGTGCTACTGAAACCGTTACTGTCGCTGTATCGGAGCAGCCATTTGCGTCTGTACCTGTGAGGATATAAGTAGTTGTGGTGGTCGGACTGGCCAATGGCGAAGGACAATCCATACAACTCAAATCCGCTAGTGGTTGCCAACTATAGCTCGCCCCACCAGTGGCCTTCAATTGCACCTGTTCTCCCAATTTTATAGCGAGATCGGAGCCTGCCGAAATAGAAGGAGCACTCAATACACCTACTACTACCACTGCCGTATCCGTGCATGCACCATCTGCAACAACAACGGTGTAATTGGTAGATTCCGTGGGCGTTATAGTAGGATTTGCGATAGAAAAAATAGCCATTCCAGCGGCATCGTACCACACAAAATCTGGTCCACCAGATGCCTCCAGCACAATACGTGCTCCGGGGCAGATGTCCTCCACTGGTGTTGCCGCTGCCGTAACGCGGTTGCCAATGGCTACCACTTCAATAGTATCACTAGCATTGCCGCACTCGGCGTTGAGGGTAACGGAATAAGTACCTGGCGTATCCACCAAAATAGTAGGGGAAGTGGCACCGGTACTCCAGAGCACACTGCCGGGCGTATGCGCTATAAGTTGTAACCGAAGCGTATCACCCATACAAATGGCCTTATCAGCGGGTAGCAATACAGCACCATCTGGATTTTGGCAAGACAATGATTCCAATAATGGGTAATTTGCCATAACAAAAGAATTATTTTGCTTGGAAGGCATCATTGAACTTGTAAAAGAAAAATTCCCTATTTGGGGTAATGGAGGCGCATCCACCATCTGAACAAACGTACTTTTTTCGCAACAAGAGGCATCAAATTCGGTTTTACTCAGAAAAGCACGTTTTGCGCTACCATCAACACTTGTATCAGTTGCACCACAGAGTACCACTTGGCGATCCATTAAAAATGCATCGGATCCAAAATCCTGCCCATCTGTTCCAAAGGAAAGACTACCCAGCAAATCACCTTGAGGCGACACCTGCAATATTAGATTATCATAATCCACAGTTGGCACTACCTGCGCACTAGATCTAGCGACAATCAGCAGCGTATCGTTATTCAGTTTACCCAGATCAAAAGGTTTAATCTCAAAATCGCTTTTTAAAGATTTCTGATTGGTGACCAAGCCCGTGGCAGAAATATTTAATAAATTTAAAGCCATATTCAGACCAGTTAATGGAGTTGAATTCGACATAACAAAAAGGGATTCATCTGGCAAAACCAGCCCACCCAAAAAGGAGGAGGCACTATAGGTTTTCACCCATTCTATATCGCCGTTTGATTTAAACTTACCCACTACACCGACAAGACCACCGCCCATGGGACTAGCTGTCCCCAAAGCATAAAAATCGCCCGAAGGCAATGGTAATATATCTTTAAATACCCCGTTAAATATCCCTTTGAAGGCTTTTTCCCATATAATTTGACCAGTGGCTGAAAATTTCGCTAGTAATATTCGTTCTTCAACAGTACCCCCTACACTACGACCAATAGCGATTACTTCGCCATTTCCCATTTTTTTTGCATCATACCAACCTTCTTGGTTGCCGGGACTTTTCCAGATTGTTTCACTGATAAAAGAGCCATCTGTATCCACGTGTACAACCGATGCATCAGAATTGTTTTGAATACTAAAGTTACTGCCGAATAACAGCGCGGTACCGTCATTCAAGGCTACCAGAGCAAAGGTAGAGTGCTTTTCGGTGGTTGCTTTAGACCATAATAAATTACCGTTTGCATCAAATTTGGTCAGAAATGAAAAAAAAGCATCAAAATCTCTTTTGGTACCGGAAGCATACCAGCCTCCACTGTTGATAGGAGTAATACTGCGCATTTCAAGCGTACTCTCACTATTTGAAAAAACTTTTGTAAAAGTCTGCCCTACGCATTGTACTGTTAAAAATAGCGATGTAAAAAGTATTGTAATATAGCGCATTAGAATATGTTGTTTTAATTTTTACGAACGAGGTTGTTTCCTTTTATTTTAAATTGGTTGTATCGCAACCCAGCGAATACCAAAATAAATGTAGTAGAAACAGTGTTTTTTTTATCTCTTTTTTAAAAAAAATGTAAATAGAGTATCCTGACGTATTGTGTTCAAGAATAGAGATGAAAAGTGGGCGAAATTGGTTGTATGGCTTTTTGCAAAGGGTAAAAAAAAAGCCGCTACGATTGCTCGTGACGACTTTTTTGTGTGGAGGAGGAGCGATTCGAACTCCTAGTACTTTTCAGTATGACGGTTTTCAAGACCGCTCCATTCAACCAATCTTTTTTTTATGAAGCCGTTTATCGAATCAAAGTAACTTCCCCTAAATAGGTTTTGACTGTGTCGCAAATTTGTATATCCACTTTGTAAATATACACATCGCACGGGGCATCTTTGCCGCCAGTAACACCATTCCAAGGTTGTACGCCCTGAAATACCTCCTGTCCCCAACGGTTGTAAATCGTCAAGTTATAGGATTCGATGGCTTCTCCTATGGGCAAAAAACCATCATTGATAGTGTCATTATTGGGCGTGAAGGCGTTTGGTATTTTTGGTGTACAATCTGGTGCCACTCTTATCCTTATGGAGTCAGAAATGGAACAACCAGCCTCGTTGGTGCGTACAAACTTATAGGTAGTGGTGGTATC
>JBEAVK010000086.1:0-48972 GCA_041160955.1 Bacteroidota bacterium | reverse complement strand
GGGTAGGGGCAGCGGGTGTAATCCGCCCTAATTCATCTAGTCGAGGTGCGCCATCAGCGTCTAATGCATCTGTTTCAAACATATTTCCTCTAAAACTATTCAATTCCTCTGCTTTAATCATCTCCGACTTAGTCGTAGGTGCTGTTAGTGGAGACGGACTAGCGGCTTTTGCTTTGGGGGCCTCCATTTCTTTTTTTCTCGTCTCTAATTTTTTGGTAATAACGCGTTCGCTGCCTTTGTCAATATCGTCGGACATTTTCTCTTCTACTTCTTTAGTATCTTTTAAAATAGGCGCTGCACCAGTTACCCGAATACCGTCGATATAATAATCTGTAGTGACCGCTCTAGTTCCTCTTATTGTTACATCTCCGCCATCAATGATCGTTTCGGAGGCGGGTGTCATAATTATATCGCTTGTGGTGCGCGTAGGAAGCGACTTGATTTCTTCTGATGTAATCTTTTTTCCGGCGGCTGTTTTATCTGCTTTTTCGGGACGTGCTTTATCTTTTGTCTTTTTAGGGCTGCCGAGCACTACCACCTCTGAAAGCGTTGAACCTGATGATTGTAATTGAACGATTAAACTACTTGTTTTCCCTTCAATAACGTTGATACCTTCTATTTTTTGGGATTCAAAACCAGTATAGCTCACCTCTATTTGGTAGGTACCTTGTTCAACGGCCATTTTAATCTCGCCATTCAGATCTGTAACTGCGGCTTTGTGGAGTGTAGCCCCACTAAATACTTTGATAGCCGCGCCAATGATTGCTTCTCTCGTCTCTGCATCTATTACTTTAGTGGACATAAAACCGCTGGGTGCTTTGCTCATCAACGGCTCAGTTACTACAGGTGTAGGTTTATTTACCATCAGAGGATTATTGTATTGGCGGTAGTTCCATATTTTTGTCACCTTTTGTCGGGCTGCAAAAGCGGCATCCAATTGGACAGTTACGCCATTTTCCTTACCTTCTACAATTGGTACATTCAAAAGGCGCAATGCTTCGAGGGTGTTTTTTGCAAACTCGAGTGAATAGGTACCGGCTGGCAGGTTTAAGGAATATTGGCCTTGTTCATTGGTCGTGGTAGTGGCCACTTGTTTTTCATCGGCAAAGGCGGTCACCGTTGCTTGGGGAATAGCAAGGCCAGTTTCTTGTTGCGTTACCCATCCTTTTAAGGTGGTCGTTTGGTTGGGGTTGTAGAGGGTAAATGCCATAGCGGCAAGGGCACAAAATAAAACGGAAAGTGGTTTCATAGTATAAAAAAATGAAGAGTGAAAAAGTATTTTTTGAGGTTAATAATAGTTTAAGGAGCATGAAAACAATATCCCTAAAGTACTAACGGGGCTATGGATGTGCAATTTGGGGAAATTACATAAAGGTTGGTATATTTTTTTAGGTTTTGGTATTTTTCTCGCACCATTTTTGCGCCGTTTTTACTCCAACGATTACAAATATCACGGTGTGCTGCACCTGAAATTTTTATAAGAAAACCGTGAATAAAAATTTGCTAAAAGTTATTTTGCTAGTGGATAGTTACGGGTTAGGTGAAGTTTTATTTTAAAAAATAAATATTTTTTTTAGTGTAAACCGTTACAGATCAGACAAATAAGCATAGTTAATTTTTTTTTGCATGCAATATTTACGCAAGTATTCAAGTTTTCCCGTAAAATTGGCCTCGAATTTGATAGGGCAGTTTTTTCTCATCAAAATTACCAGTATTTTAATCCACCTTTTTTAATCAAAAACCTCCCAATAAAAAGATAATGTCGCTGTACGGACCGAAACAAACGCTTTCCCTAAAATTACAACAAAAATTATCACCACAGCAGATTCAATTGATGAAACTGCTACAAATTCCGACTGCATCCCTCGAACAACGGATACAGGAAGAGTTAGAGATAAATCCTGCTTTGGAAACAGGTGATGAAACTGCCGATTTGCTTGCGGGGCTCTCCGAAAGCGATCTCTCCGATAATGATGCTGATTATTATGCCCGCGAGCAACAGGCCGAAAGCGGTACGCCTTCCGACGATGATTTTGGTAGTTCATCAGATGGCCCCGATGATATCAGCGATAGTGTACTCAATGATGTAGAACGGGAAGTACCGACCTATGAGGACGATTTTTCGGACGATGGTGGCGGTGCTTATGACGATGGTGTAGAACTCGACGATTATATGCGGGAACTCATCGACGATGATCCTTCTATTTATCGCTCACGCGGTGAAATGAGTAGCGAGGATGACGATAAAGTGATCCCCATTGAGGCGGAAAGTACTTACCATGAATACCTCGACCAGCAATTGGGGATGATTGATCTTTCCAGTGAACGGGAACACGCTATTGCTGCCCAAATTGTAGGTTCTATTGATGACGATGGCTATTTGCGCAGGGAGCCACGGGCTATGGTAGATGATTTGCTGTTTAGTCAAAATATCAGTACAGATGAAGCCGAAATCAACCGAATTTTGCTCAAAATTCAGCAGTTCGATCCTTCTGGTACAGGGGCACGCGACCTGCAAGAATGCCTTTTATTACAATTGCGCCGTAAACTTGATCGCGAAGATGAAAATACATCTTACGAAGATCGTTTAAATATTATTATTGCTGTAAAAATCATCACAAAATACTTTGATGAATTTACTAAAAAACACTACGATCGCCTTTGTCGCCAATTAGATATTGATGAAGACGAACTAAAAGATGCTATTCAGCAGATTCTTCAACTCAACCCCAAGCCTGCCTCGGGATTTGCTTCAAAAGGTAATCGCTCCATGAATTATGTGGTACCTGATTATTTGGTGAATAACCGCGATGGAGAATTGGAACTTACTTTGAATGCCCGAAATGCGCCAGATTTACGTATCAGCGATCAATACCGCGAAATGCTCAAATCTTTTCACGATGGTAAATCGGGGAGAAGGGCCACCAAAAAGGAGAAAGAAGCCATCCTTTTTATCAAACAAAAGATAGATAGTGCAAAGTGGTTTATTGATGCCATTAAACAGCGTCAGCAAACGATGATGCTTACGATGTGGGCTATATTGAGTTACCAAGAGCAATATTTCCTTACTGGCGACCAACGCAAATTGCGTCCTATGATCCTTAAAGACATAGCAGAAGCAACGAGTTTGGATATTTCAACGGTTTCGAGGGTGGCCAATTCTAAATATGTACAAACCGAATTTGGCACCAAATTACTCAAAGAGTTTTTCTCTGAAAGTATGCAAAACCAAGACGGGGAAGAGGTTTCTACGTTGGAAATCAAAAAAATCCTTTCCGAAATTATTGGAAAAGAAAGTAAACGCCGCCCGCACTCCGACGAAAAATTGATGGATATGCTCATCGAGCAAGGCTACAATATTGCAAGGAGAACGGTAGCGAAGTACCGGGAGCAATTAGGCATCCCGGTAGCTCGCTTGCGTAAAGAATTATAATTTTATCGCCCTTTACTGCGCATCCAAGCCCTGAATTTTTCTACATTTACATTGTGTCCGGGCAATGTAGCCGCAAAGGCATGTGTGCCAGAATCGTCTGGTTTAGCACAAAAATAGATAAAGTCGTGCTTTTCTGGATTCAAAACCGCATCAATACTTGGGATGGAAGCCATGCTAATAGGGCCAGGCGGTAGTCCTTTGTACATATAAGTATTATAAGGCGAATCAAAAGAAGTATGGACTTGAGTAACGCGGCGGGTAGCAAAATCGCGGGTAGCAAATACGGCTGTTGGGTCAGCCTGTAAGCGCATATTGATTTTTAACCGATTGAGGTATGCGCCTGCTACGGTGGGCTTTTCGGGGACGTAATTTGTTTCGCGTTCTACGATGGAAGCCAGCGTATAAGCCTGCATGGGTGTAAGATTTTGCGCTTTTGCCTTGCTAATACGGTCGTTTTTATCCCAAAATGCATCGTGCTCTTTCAACATCCTTTTAATAAAAGCAGCACCGTTGGTATTCCAATACATTTCATAAGTATTTGGGATACAGATAGATATCACAGTTTCGGGCTTAAATCCAATCTCCTTGAGCAATGCGGGATCGCGGAAAGCATTCAAGATCGACAGGGAGTCGGCTTCGATAAAGCGACTTGCCGTACCAGCCACATCCTCGGGCAGGCGTTGTGTATTAATGACTACTTTTACGGGTGCTTGTTCGCCTGTACGCAAGTGTTTAATCAGGTCGCGGTTGCTCCAACCGGGCTCTATTTTGAACCTTCCGGCACGCATGGTGCGCTTATCAAATTGCATTTGTTCGGCAACCCATCTAAAACCCGCTTCATCCTTAATCAGTTTTTTACTGCTAAGTATATATACTACATCTTCGTAAGACGAGCCAGTTGGGATACAGATATATTCATTTTCTAGTTGTTGGGGAGTATTAGCAAAAAAAATGGAAGCAAATGGTTTCCAGCCGAAAAATGCAACTAAAAGAAGTAGGCCGATGATAATGGGAACTGCGTATTTGCGCATAAAATAATGGTTGGTGCGAAAAAATTGGTGATGAATAAATAATGAATTGTGTGTCATGATATCTGTATTAAAGGCGGATTATGAGTACAAATTAAAGGTCAACAATTTGGTTGTTTGCAGCCGCAAAGTTAATTCATCTAAACGCATCTGCAAAATAGTTTAGATGAATTAATTTTCAATTAGGCTAAAAAACGCTTAGTGCCAGTATCTATTATCCATTCCTGCTGAATCAGCACTTTCATTCAATTAAAAGAGGCCAAACTACTAACGATCAGTAGATTGGCCTCTATATCTATTTCTTAGTGCTCAAAGAATAGAAACGTCCTTAATAACCTGGATTTTGTTTCATATTCGGATTCACATTCAAATCCTTAATCGGTATTGGGAAAATATCGCGGAATTTACCAACTGCCGCGCCTTCTTTCACACCACCTTTCCAAGCCCATTTATAAGACCCATCGGTGAATTGGCCAAAACGCACCAAATCGGTACGGCGTTGGCATTCCCAATATAATTCACGTCCGCGCTCGTCCAACATCACATCTAGGGTAAGGTTGGCACCTGTGTAATTGCCGGAAGTACCGGTGAATGCACGTTCGCGTACTTTATTGAAATAAGTGGCTGCTTGGTCTTTGTTGCCACCTGCAGCACCGCGTAAAATGGCTTCAGAAGCCATCAAATACACATCTGCTAGGCGGAACATAGGGAAGTCTGTATCTGGGAAATCGGGGCTTTTACCTTTTGCTCCGGTAGAGGTAAGGTTTTTGAATTTACGAATAGCATAGCCTTCTGTAAATATTGTTAAATCCTCAATTTCAAGATTTTGCCCATCCGTATAAAATAAACCACGACGGTCAAAACTGGTTAATTCCACCCTGTAGGTATAATCAGGCTTGTCCAAATCCAAAGAAACTTTATGGCCGCCGCCTTGGGTAATCGCAATATCGCCACCGTTACTGGTGAGCAAAGCATTTGCATCGCTATCCCCCAAATTAGCCACCTCTACGCCGGAAAGGTTTTTGCCGCGGAAGGTAAAATTACCAACGGTCAATTGGCCTGCTGCAACTAAAACACCTTTATCTGCATCCCATTCGCAAGGGATTTCAACGCCACCGGTTGCCGTGCCTACGATACTCCAATTTTGGCGCTCCATGGTATAGGTTCTATTCGTCAAGTTTACCCTGATAAAGTACAAACCTTTTTGTGGTACAATAATATTAGCACCGCCTGTTTCTAGTGTGCCATTAGCGCCATTATCTCCAAATTTTGGTGCAGTATTGGACGAAATTTGAGTAAATTGGATCTCCGTATTGTCATCCGGGAAATACTTATATCCTTCATAAATTTTAGTACTAGATACCACCGACGCCAAAGAATTGCTGGTTTGCGTAGCATCGAAGCCCTGGTGTGAACCTGGAACATATAATTTAGGATAAGAAGCGGTTGCGCCCTCGTTGTAATCCACTTTAATACCGGTGAGATCAGATGGGAATTTGGCAACAAACTCCTTTGTGGTGCGTGTACCGCCCCAGCCGCCAGCAACGCCTGAATCATCAGGATCCATACTGCCACCAATACCAGCACGAATGATAAAGGTCATGCCGCCCCAAGTACGTGTGAAATTGCCATCAAAATTGACAGGGAAAATAATTTCTTTGGACTTGTCATTGTCGGCAAGGAAAACATTTTGATAAACTGGATCCAACTCATAACCTGCATTGATAATTTTATCGCAATAGGTCAAACAATCGTCGTACCTTTTTTGGCCGAGATATACCTCTGCATTGAGGTATAATTTTGCCAAAAGCGTCCAAGCTGCACCCCTGTCTGCACGACCATATTCATTGGTACGTGGCGCGAACAAGTCTGGCTCAATGGCTTTTAGTTCCGATTCGATAAAAACAAAAAGGTCTCTAGCGGTTGTTTGTTTTGGAATATCGCCTACGAAAGAATCTTCTGTAGCAAATGGTGTATTGCGGAACAAATCCAATCCATGCCAGTAACTCAGCGCACGCAAAAAACGTGCTTCGGCGCGGTATGCCTTGATCTGATCGCGGAGTGGCCCTGCTACTTTACGGTCGTCGAGTTTTGCATCGGTGGTTTCGCGCAGGTACTCGTTGGTGAGCGCGATTTGTACAAAAATCCTGCTATAAAACGCATACATAAAGCCATCGCCATCGGTCCATGTTTGTGCATGGAAGTCCTTGATGGTTTGGTCATTCCAGCCAATAACCGCTTCATCTGTGGTGAGTTCTTGGTGGTACCAATAACCACGCAAGTATTGTCCGAAGCCTTCGTCAATATCCTTGATATCGGATTGACCAGCAGGGCCTTGTTGGCCAGAAACTGCCAATCCGGCGTATAATTTGGCCAATACCTGCTTATACGCTTGTGGGTTTTCATATACCCTATCGGCCACCAAAAGATCGGGGTCGATTGGTTTTGTATCGAGGTCTTTGAAGCAACCTACTGCGCCCAACAATAAAAAGAGGACGCTAAATATTTTAATATTATGTATCATAGTAAAAACTTTTTTATGGTTTAAAAACTAACACTTACCCCTACAAGATAAGTACGTGGACGCGGATATACGCTATTGTCGATACCATTACTGATTTCAGGATCCAAACCTGTGTATTTAGTGATGACCAACGGATTTTGAATCGTAGCATACAAACGGAGGTATTTACCGATCAAAGATTGGAAATTATAACCTGCCGTAATATGGTCAAGGCGGAAAAACGAAGCATTGGTAACGAAGTGGTCACTGAATGTTAATGCACTTTGTTCTTTTACATTTAAGTCAACTGCCGATTGATTGATGTTTTGCAAATAATTAGTGGGTTGGTAGAGCCTATTCAAGAAGCCCATATCCGTTTGGATATTATTATAGACATAGTTACCAAGGAACGCACGACCTGCAAAGGAGAAATCAAAATTGGAGATGGTCAAATTACTGGAGATACCAAATGAATACAGTGGTGCAGGTTGCCTGAAACGATATCTATCATTATTGTCAAATCTGCCATCGCCGTTGCGATCTGCAAATTGGCCTTCTAAAATATTGCCATTTTCATCGTATAATTGCTCTCGCACAAAGAACGAAGAAGGCGCAAAGCCAACAGTGTGGATCTGAATATTATTACCAACGCCACCAGCAATACCGCCTGTTTCCAAACCAAATTTGGTGGAATCGACAATATTCGTGAGTAGTTTTACCCTATTAAAATTATAGGCCATATTCGTACTGATGTCCCACCGAGCCGACTTTGTCTTAATCGGTGTTATATTCAATGATGCTTCGATACCTTTTGTGGTCATTTTACCTGCATTGTCCACCACCACATTGGTCAAATTGGACAAGGCGGCAAAGTTGATCTCTGTAAGCATATCAGACGTATTGCGTTGATAAACATCAACAGAGCCACTCAAGCGGTCGTTGATAATACTAAAATCGACCCCGATATTAGTAGAACTTGTTTCTTCCCACTTAATGTCATAAGCGTATCCATTTGGACGAATAATAGTATCAAAATTGCTACCAAATTGGTATTGTACAGTTGGCAAACCCACCTGATAGGTTGGCAAATACGCATAATCGTTACCGATTGCTTGTTGGCCCGTAATACCCCAACTGGCACGAACTTTTAGACTATTGAAGTATTTATTTTTATTTTCAATTACTTTTACGGCTGCTGCTATCGCTGGGAAATTGCCCCAACGATGCTCCGGCGCAAAGCGGGAAGTGCCATCACGACGTACGGATGCCGTTAATAAGTAACGATTTTTAAACGTATAATTTAAGCGGGTGAACATCGATAATAATACTAATTCCGATCCATCATAATCATCTAATGTATTCTCAATTGTTCCAGCAGCATCGGAATTGACAGAAAGTCTATTTCGCGTAAATTCCTGCCAAGAGTAGCCGACTAAAAGGTCTATATCGTGTACACCACCAAACGTTTCTTTATAGTTTACATACGTTTCCAATAGCGCATTAGTCTTCGTTTCTTCGTATTTATTATTTACACCACCTCCAGTTACATTATTAAATGAAAAAGAGGCAAAATTAGGAATGACCTTAGTTCCCGAGCCATTGGAGCGATCATAAGCCAGGTTAAGGTTGTAGCGTAATTGTGGTATTTTTGCAAAACGATAATCAATGGTTGCATTTGTTATATAATGATTTACCGTAGAGTTATCATCTGTCAGGTTCAGAATCGCCAACGGATTAGTGGTTGCTAGCGCATTGGGGTTACTGTTACCGGTATTGAGCCAAGTTGTGTAACCGCCAAATCTATCGCTAGTGTCCTGGCGAATAGGTTGGGTTGGGTCAAAACTCAAAGCTGCACCGATCGCGCCTTTATCTGCAAATTTGTTATCGGAGAGCATACCTTTAAAGCCCAAATTCAACTGGAGGCGGTTGTTCAAAAACTTTGGATTTAAGTTAATACCTGCTGTATAACGGCTAAAATTATCTGTTTTGAGCAGACCATCTTTATTGGTATAACCTAAAGAAACGCGGTAGGGGACCATACCAATACCACCAGAAACGCTAAGGTTATGATCCTGCCCAAAAGCACTTTGGTAAATTTCATCCTGCCAATCGGTGCTGCTATTACCCAATAATTTCAAAGATGGGTGACCCTCTGCATAATTGCTGCCAATAGCAGCCCTGAACTCATCTGCTGTTAATATATCAACACGCCCTGCTGTTTGGCCGGATGATACGTTTACGTTATAATCCACGCGGATTTTTTTGCCCAGTGCACCTTTTTTAGTCGTGATAATGATAACACCACCTGATGCTCGATTACCATAAATAGCCGCTGCGGATGCATCTTTCAGCACCGTAAATGTCTCAATATCGTTTGGATTGATCAGGTTAAGTACGTTCCTGTTACCTGCCAAACCACTGGTTTCCACTGGTACACCATCAATAACGATCAAAGGATCATTAGAGGCCGTAAGAGAGGATTCGCCACGGATACGAATTTGAGAGCCACCACCGGGAGAACCATCTGTTGTGATCACCACGCCAGCCACTTTACCCGCCAGTAATTCCTGTGGGCTGGTAATAGCACCTCGGTTGAACTTGTCGGTAGAGACGGTTTGTACTAAGCCCGTTGCGTCTTCGCGCTTTACAGTACCATAACCGATGACTACTACTTCTTTCAAAATAGCGCTAGTGGACATTGTGATTTCGACGGTATTCGTACCAACGATACTTTGTTCCGTTTCCTGATAACCAGTGTAATTGACGATCAAGGCTGTAGAGCGGTCGTTCACTTTAATGGTAAAATTACCATCTAGGTCAGTAATAGTACCGTTACCCCTGGATTCTTTTTCGACCAAGGTTACTCCGATGAGTAGCTCACCCGTTTCTTGGTCTTTCACTGTCCCTGTTATGGTGCGTTGTGCATGGGTCAATTGTACACCCAAACCAACAATGCACAGAACGAGCAGTGTTTTTAAGATAAATTTTGTAATAATTTGCATATGAATAGAATAGAATAGTGTGTTTTTTTTATAATGTATCTTGGTTTTGTTAATAATGCATCTTTTTTGGAAGCACAAAGTTGCAGAAGAATCTTTAATTTTCATTCAATTAACAATGTTAAAATTGGACAAAATTCAACGAACATCATTTCCAAAAAGCAAATTAACTTTGCGGCAAAGTTACACTAAGTTTTTTTAATGTTCTACTATGTCAATTAAAGGAAATAAAGTAACTTTGCGGCAAACATACACTAAGTTCACTATTCTATTCACTTAATTATTACTACAATGCAATTACGCTTACTTTTCTCGTTTATCTTCTGCGCTATGCTGTCAACAGCATTTAGCCAGACTTCTATCGGTATTATCGGGCCGGCTACTCCAGGTGGTTGGGATACCGACACCGATATGGTACAAAGTCAAGACAGTGCACACCTTTGGTCTTTGACCATCGTGTTGAACCAGGGCGAGGCAAAATTCCGTCAAGACAATGACTGGGCGGTTAACTGGGGTGCTACAGATTTCCCAACAGGTGTTGGTACACAAGGTGGCCCAAATATCCCTGTAGCAGCAACTGGTGAGTACACCGTTACATTCAACTCTATCACTGGTGCGTATGATTTTGGATATCGTTCGGATATCGGTATCATCGGTAATGCAACACCGGGCGGTTGGGACAATGACACCGATTTGTACAGAGATGCGGTAGATACCAATAAGTATTTCCGTGTTCTTAACTTAACTATCGGTGAAGCAAAGTTCCGCAAAGACAATGCTTGGGCTGTAAACTGGGGTGCTCTTGACTTTCCAACAGGTACTGGTACACAAGGTGGCCCAAACATTCCAATTCCTGCTGCTGGTAAATACCGCGTTGATTTTGATAAATCTACAGGTGTTTATTCGTTCACAGAAGTTATTGAATTTGTTTCTATTGGTATAATCGGTAGTGCTACACCAGGTGGTTGGGATGCCGACACCGATCTTACTAAAGACGCTGGTAATCCAGATCTCTGGAAAGGCACATTTGATCTTATAGATGGTGAAGCAAAATTCCGTGCCAATGATGCTTGGGCGATCAACTGGGGTGATTCCATATTCCCAATTAGTATCGCAACTTTAGGTGGACCAAATATTCCTGTACCAGCAGGCCGTTATTTGGTTTCCTTTAATGTAAAAACTGCTGAGTACAAGTTCTTATTAATCGGTAATTATACCTCTATAGGTATTATCGGTAACGCTACACCGGGTGGTTGGGACAATGATACAGATATGACGCAAGACCCCAATGATGAATCTATTTGGAAAGCTCGGTTATTATTGACGGATGGCGAAGCAAAATTCCGCGCAGATAATGACTGGGCAGTAAACTGGGGAGCAGGTGATTTCCCATCGGGTGTGGCTGAATTGGATGGTGCTAATATTCCAATCCCAGCAGGTGAGTACAAAATCACTTTTAACTCTACTACTGGTGAATACAACTTTGAAATATTGCTGGTATTCCAAACTGTGGGTCTTATCGGACCTGCTACACCAAACGCAAACTGGGATACGGACGTGGATATGACCAAAGATGCCGTAAATGAGTCGTTTTGGAGCATCCCTTCTATCGTTTTGACAACTGGCGAGGCAAAATTCCGTGCAGAAGACGCATGGGCTGTTAACTGGGGCTTGGGTGCATTCCCTGCTGGTACTGGTACCCAAGACGGACCGAACATTCCGATCACTGGCGGTACTTACAAGGTTACACTCAATTCAGATAGCGGTGATTATGCCTTTTCGGAACCCTCTTCTACTACTGATTTGTTACAGTCTAACAGCATCAGTGTAGCACCTAACCCTGCTAAAGACGTAATGAATATTACCATTGAAGCAGCAGAATTACAAGGTGATGTACAAGTGATTTTGTTCAATACTTTGGGGCAACGTGTATTGGAGCAAAACATGAATATCCAACAAACTGCAGCAATCAATGTAGCAGGTATTGTGCCTGGTAAATATACCTTGCACA
Organism: Bacteroidota bacterium; assembly: GCA_041160955.1. Classification (GTDB taxonomy): domain Bacteria; phylum Bacteroidota; class Bacteroidia; order Chitinophagales; family Saprospiraceae; genus M3007. The sequence continues at coordinate 36,998 of JBEAVK010000086.1, read as the reverse complement.
TTGCTAACGGTAAATATATCGTTGGTAAATCTGTTATAATTGCGAAATAAGATTTGATAGTCCCTTGACGATGATGTCAAGTTTTTAGTTAAAAAAGGAATAGGTCGCTTCTGCCAAAGGAGCGGCCTATTTCTTTTTATTTATAAAAAAAGCAGAAATACGAACAGATTTTTACCTTTGCCCCACTATTTACGTTCCTCATCTAAAATATTTAATATGGCTGTACCTCAAATTATCCCCGATAAAGTTCCAAAGCATATTGCCATCATCATGGACGGTAATGGCCGATGGGCCAAACAAAAAGGTATGCCTCGTGTATTGGGACACCGAAGCGGGGTAAAAAGCGTACGCGAAGTAACCGAAGCAGCAGCACAAGTGGGCGTTGAATACCTCACATTGTATGCTTTTAGTACCGAAAACTGGAACCGCCCACCCGCCGAGGTAACGGCCTTGATGAGCCTTTTGGTAGAAACGATCAAAGGCGAAATTCGGGATTTGAACAAAAATGGGGTGCGTCTATTGGCCATTGGTGATATTGAAGCACTACCGGCAGGTACCTACAAGGCGTTGATGGATGGTATTGAAAAAACAAAAAATAATACCCGGATTAGTTTGGTCTTAGCCTTGAACTATTCTGCTAAGTGGGAGATATTACACGCTGCCCGTATGCTGGCCGAACAAGCCGCAGCAGGAACATTAAACCCAGTAGATATTGACGAAACTGCTTTTGAAAATGTACTAAGTACCAAAGGAATTCCCGATCCTGAACTCCTGATTCGTACCAGCGGAGAGACCCGTATCTCCAATTTTCTACTGTGGCAAATTGCGTATGCTGAATTGTATTTTACACCTGTTTTTTGGCCCGATTTCGGTAAAGAAGAACTGATTGAGGCTATTTCTGATTATCAGAATAGGGAACGAAGGTTTGGCAAAACTAGTGAGCAATTGGGGTAGGTATTAAATATTTTTTAAACAAAATAGTATTTATTAATTTCACGTTTTTTTGTATTTTTACACCACAAAAGAACATAATGTCTAGCATATGGCAACATATACATTTAATCTTTGTGTTCTCCCATAAAGACGTGGCGTACACATTTATCCACCACAAAAGGACACAAAGTTCACAAAGCGTAGGGTTTACGCTACATTTTTGCCCACTCTTGCAAACTCGTACGTTAAAGACAAAGTTAACGCTTTTGTGTTCTGAAAAAAGCGAAGCGCCCAATCTACGTCTTTGTGAACTTTGTGTTCTTTTGTGGTAGAAAAAGTGTACGCTAAGTCAATTAAACTAAACTACTACTTTCAAAATTAAATTTTGTTCCATTAAGTTTCAAATTAACGCACATTTATAGTCGAATTTTTGAGGATTAAAATGCGTATTTGTTAATTCCAGTTCCTAATTTATCTTTGCCGGATACTTAGTTATAACCACCACCACATTTATGTCCAAACTCAACACTTGGGTTTCAATACCCAATAACTCCGATTTTTCAATACATAACCTACCTTTTGGCGTTTTTTCCATAGGTAATAGCACAAAATCGCTCGGAATAGCCATCGGAGCGCATATTGTTGACCTCCATTACTGGTCGCAATTGGGCTGTTTTAAGGAAATTACGTTACAAAATGATGTATTTGCAGCCGAAACGCTTAATAACTTTATCAGTTTGGGCAAAACGGTAACCAATGCCATACGCAATAAGGTACAGGAAATCCTTTGCAACCCCGAAAGCCCTCTGAAAAACGACCCTCGTGCGCTTGTTGCTCAGTCGGAGGCCACTATGCACCTTCCCGTAGCCATTGGTGATTATACAGATTTTTATTCCAGTATAGAGCATGCCACCAATGTAGGAAAAATGTTCCGCGACCCAGCCAATGCATTGCTGCCCAATTGGCGACACTTGCCCGTGGGTTACCACGGCAGGGCATCTTCGATCGTGGTGAGTGGAACGCCGATTCGTCGCCCACACGGACAAGTATTACCTAAAGGCGAGGAAATTCCCGTGTTTCAAGCAAGTGCCCGCCTCGATTTTGAATTGGAGATGGCCTTTATTATCGGGAAAGAAAGTGCGCTCGGTGATACGATTAGCACCACCGAAGCAGAGGACTATATTTTTGGTATGGTATTGTTCAACGACTGGTCGGCACGCGATATACAGCAATGGGAATATGTACCACTAGGCCCATTTTTAGGTAAAAACTTTGGCAGTTCCATATCACCTTGGGTCGTTACTTTGGAAGCCCTTGCGCCCTTCCGCGTACAAGGGCCTGCACAAGAACCACAACCGCTCCCTTATCTGGAAAGTGCGGGAATGAACAACTATGATATTGCCCTAGAAGTGGCCATTCAACCCGAAGATGCACTTGAAACCATTGTTTCTCGCTCCAATTTTAAATACATGTACTGGAATATGGCGCAACAACTCGCCCACCATACCGTTAACGGCTGCAATGTACGTGTCGGCGATATGATGGCCTCCGGAACAATAAGCGGGCATACAGAGGATTCTTATGGCTCTATGCTGGAATTATCCTGGATGGGTACCAAACCCCTAAAAATGGCCGATGGTAGCGAAAGGACATTTATCCGCAACAACGATACGGTTATCATGCGCGGTGCAGCAGCCCGTGGTGATGTACGGGTTGGATTTGGGGAGGTAAGTGGAAAAATATGTTAAAATGATAATGTACGTGCAGCAAAGGAAGTGGTTGATTTATTATGACAATATATCGTTCCTAAGGAAATAATTAACCCAAATCACCGTTTTTCTGCTCCATCATTAATCCAAGGAACGTAAAAACAATAATTTATCACGTTCCCTATGCACCGCATTCGACAATAATATGCAACAAAGAACAGACGTAGAAGCCATTACCAGATTGGTACAATCAGAAACAAGTTTTCTCCCCAAACTCGCCGAAGCCACCTCCAAAGTGATTGTTGGCCAAGAAACCATGATGGATCGCTTGCTCATTGGCTTGCTCACCAGAGGACATATACTGTTGGAAGGTATGCCCGGACTGGCCAAAACACTCGCCATCAAAACACTGGCGCAGGCCGTGGATGCTAAATTTAGCCGTATCCAGTTTACGCCTGATCTATTGCCTGCCGACGTAGTGGGTACCACCATTTACAACCCTGCAAAAGCGGAGTTTTATGTGCGTAAAGGGCCTATTTTTGCTAATTTCGTGCTAGCAGATGAGATCAACCGCGCTCCAGCAAAAGTACAAAGTGCCTTGTTGGAAGCCATGCAGGAACGGCAAATCACTATCGGGAATGATACCTTCAAGTTGGAAGAACCCTTTTTGGTATTGGCTACCCAAAACCCGATCGAACAAGAAGGTACTTATCCATTGCCCGAAGCGCAGGTGGATCGCTTCTTGCTCAAAGTAAAAATTGGGTATCCGACCATGGAAAACGAACGCGCCATTATGCAGCGCAACCTCAACGGAGAAGAAATACACGTACCCAAAGTACTCAGCATTGATACCCTCTTGCGTGCCCGCGATGTGGTAAAAAAGGTGTATATGGACGAAAAAATTGAGCAATATATCCTCAATATTATCTTTTCTACCCGCGAACCCGCCCGATTTGGTTTACCTCAAATTGCACCACTCATCAGTTATGGTGCTTCGCCACGCGCAAGTATAGCATTGGCACAGGCAGCACGCGCTATGGCTTTTATCAACCGCCGTGGTTTTGTTACACCCGACGACGTGAAATCCATTGCCAATGACGTATTGCGCCACCGCATTGGTCTTACTTACGAAGCCGAGGCAGAAGGTATCGACCAAGAAGCGATTATTGCCAAAATATTAACGACTATTATCATTCCCTAATCTTGGAGGCTACCGAACTATTAAAAAAAGTCCGCAAGATCGAGATCAAAACGCGGGGACTGAGCAGCCACCTGTTTACGGGCGGGTACCACAGTGCCTTTCGTGGGAAAGGGATGTCGTTCAGCGATATTAGGCTTTATTACCCAGGCGATGATGTGCGTACCATAGACTGGAATGTAACTGCACGCACAGGCGATCCGTATGTAAAAGAATACGAAGAGGAACGTGAAAATACCATGATGCTGTTGGTGGATGTCAGTGCATCTGCGGTGTTTGGTAGCCATACTGTTTTTAAGGAGGAATACCTCTCCGAACTCTGCGCGGTGCTGGCTTTTTCGGCGATTGCCAACAACGACAAAGTGGGTGTTTTACTCTTTTCTGATCAAATTGAATTGTATATCCCGCCCAAAAAAGGCAAGACACATATACTTAGGATTATCCGCGAAATATTGACGACCAAGCCCAAAGGCAACGGCACGGATATGAACAAAGCACTACAATTTGTAAATAATATCCTTAAAAAACGCAGTGTTTGCTTTGTCCTCTCCGATTTTATCGACAAAAACTACAACGATGCCTTGCGTATTATTGCGCGTCGGCACGATCTGATTGGTATCCATTGCTGGGATCTGCTGGAACGCGAACTCCCCGATGTGGGCGTACTCCGCGTCACCGATGCAGAAAGCAACAAACAAGTATGGGTGGACACAACAGGTAGTGCGCTGCGCCGACAATATCGAGAGAGCTTTGAGGCACATGTAGCCGATACAAAAAACCTATTTAGACAAGTAGGTGCCGATTTTTTGACCTTGGGTACGCATGAGCCTTATGTACAGGCTTTGTTGAAGTTCTTTTCGCAGCGGTCGCAAAAGGCGATTCAGCATGGGTAGGGTTGGGGATTCACTTATTTTTCTGAAAAAAACCTTCCCATTTAAAAAAAACCTAAATTTGCCCCCCTATGAAATACAACCCGCTCCGGCCCTATCTATCCCTTATTTTACTGTTTGCGCCCGCTGTGCTATTTGGTGTATTAATGGTGTTGTATTGGCAGCATCCCAAACTGGGTATCCTGCCTAGTTTTCCATTTGTCCCTTGGCAATTCTTGTTGCTTGGTGTTGCTGGGGTCGTTGCGACTACAGGTGGCGTGTTGGATTGGCGTTACCACCGCAACCCATTAAACATGAAAATTCCAAAAAAAGAGCGCGATGCAGAAGCGGCAGCGCTGGGCTTGGGCGGATTACCGATGTTTATCCTCATGTGGTTGGCCATGCTCAGCGATACACCTACACATTATCTTATCCCCATTTTGGTGGTACTTATTTATACCGTGACGGCGATCTGTTACGATGAATTTGTTTTTCATATCAAAAGGTGCGGAAAAACAGAGCATTTGTACCACCGAATGCTTGTATTTGGCAATGGTATTGCTTGGTTGAGTTGGGTACATTTTATTTTTTGTACATGAACGCAGGACAGTTACTGCGCCTAGCACGAGCAGAAATGGCGCGAAACCCAGAGGTATTGTCCGTACAAGACCTACAAAAAGGTGTTTTCAGCACAGGCGGCAAGTGGATGTTTCATCGGATGCAAATGCTTCAATTCGATGAAAAAAGGATTGTACAACAATTGCCCAATTTTGCGTTTTATGGTCTATTCAAATACGCCCTAAGCGGTGCTGCTTTTCTGCTTGCGCTGTGGTTATTGTGGTCATTGGGTTGGCAATACACCCCATTATCCATTGTTTGTTTTTATATCGTGGAAGTGCAGTGGATGTTTCTATTTCCATTATTGATCGACCAGTCACCTGCACCGCTACGGGAAAGTATAGCGATGACCCGTAACATTGGAACGATAAACGCGGTTTGGGTTATATTACCCATTGGTGTTTTTATGCTACTAGGGTTGTTTTATTGGAAAAATCCACTTAAACATTGGTATTTGGGTTGTTTGGCTGTGGTTATTTGGTATATGGTAGAACGGAATAAATAAAAAAGGGTGATCTGAAGCCTTTTAAAACCTCAAACCACCCGATCTCATTAAGGAATGATAAAACAATAATTTATTTAATCACCACCAATGTTTTGGTCACCATACCACTTTCTGTCCTTAAATTGACCCTGTACAAACCAGGCGCAAATGCCGAACCATCTACGTGGAATATAACCGTGCGTTGCTTTTCCGCAATGACCTGCCGAAGAACAAGCCTTCCCACAGCATCAAATACAAGTAAAGTGCCGCCGCCAACACCCACGCCTTCCATACCGACGGTCACGGTAGAAAGTGCTGGGTTAGGAGCCAATATTAATTCGAGGTTGTCTGTTTCATTTAATGCACTGCGCTGATCGTCCAAATCAGCGTCCCGAGCCTCTAAACCTGTATTGCCCATAGCACTGCCACCACAATTCACAGTTACAGAAAAGGAGCAATCCGAACTCTGACCATTCGGTGCTACCGCTCTAAAAGTATTGGTGGTAACACCCGCTGGGAAAAATGAGCCACTCGCTAAACCTGTAAGTAAGAACGGTGTCAACGAACCTGCACAATTATCCGAGGCTGTTGCATTACTGTAGAATACCGTTGCTCTACAAGGCGAACCAGTGCCATCGGTTACTACAGATAGCGGGCAATTGACGACTGGAGGTTCGTTGTCTGCTACAGTTACAACCATGGTGCAGCGACGGGTATTGCCTGCTGCATCCGTGGCTTGGAACACGACATTGCTATTGCCCAATGGGAATGTTGAACCACTCGACAAACCGCTGATACGAACTGATGTGCCGCTAGTGGGGGTACAGTTATCCGTAAAGGACGGATTGGTATAAGTGGCCACAGCGTTGCATGCGTTTGTCGCAGTGGATACATTCATTGTTGGAGGGCAAGTTAGGGTGGGCTGCTGTAAATCATTCACTGTTACCCTAAATGAACAGGTTTGGGTATTACCTGCTGCGTCGGTGGCCCTCCAAATGACTGTATTGGCACCTCTATTAAAGGTAGCGCTACTATTAGGCGTACCTTGTACTGTTCCAATACCGCCACTCACGTGTATTACCGTAACATCGGAGGTACAATTGTCCGCCGCTTTTGGAGTAGCATAAGTGACTACTGCGTTACAAAGATTAGGGTCGGTGGCTTGTGTCTTATTGGCTGGGCAGGTCATCGTTGGTTTCTGCGCATCATTTACGGTTACTATGAATGTGCAAGTTTTGGTATTTCCTGCAGCATCTGTTGCGCCCCAAATGACCGTACTTGCTCCAATCGGGAAGGGTAATCCGCTTGCCAAACTAGGTGCAATTATTGCGGCAACCACGCCTGAACAATTGTCTGTAGCGGTTGGTGCTGCATAATTAACGGTTGCAGTACACTGGTTAAGATCGGTGCTACGTACAATGTTACTAGGGCAAATAATAACTGGATTTTCATTATCTGTTACCGACACTGTAAACGAGCAAGACGATGTCCCGCAATTATTTTGGGCAGTAATAACCACATTAGTGACACCTTTTGAAAAAGAACTACCAGAACCTGTGCCTGTGCCAGTAGCCATAGTAACACCTGTAAATTGATAACTCAAATTAGGTGTAGGAATACCCGAAGCAGCAACTGCATAACTCACTAACGCCGAACACGAATTACCAGCAGTGAATGCCGTCAAAGCAGCAGACGGACAAGTGGTAAAAGTAGGCGCGTCACCAATGGTCACTGTTACACTGGCGCAACTTGAACTCGCACAGCCCGCAGTTTCCCAACGTGCAAAATAGGTGGTAGTGGAGGTTGGCTTTGCAAGTACCAATGGCGTACCAGAACCCACCAAAGTGCCACCGCAACTGCTGGTGTACCATCTTAGAGTGGTGCCAGAGCCGCCTGTTGCTGTAAGACTAATATTGCCGCCAGCATTGGAGCAGAAATTATTGACATCGCTCTCAGCAGACGTAGGTGGTGTTGGTTCCGCTACTGTTACCGTGAACGAACAGGTGGATGTGTTACCCGCCGCGTCGGTGGCTGTCAGTACTACTGTTTGTGAACCAGTGAAACTCGTACCTGCCGCCGGGCTTTGTGTCTCATTTGGGTTGGCCGAACAGTTATCCGATGCCGTTACCGATGCCGCGTAATTGGCCAAAGTGGCCGTGCAGTTGGCACCCGCTGCTACTGTTGTACTGGCCGGGCAGGCAAAAGTTGGTGGTGTTTGGTCGGCTGCCGTTACCACCGCGCTCCCCGTCATCGTTGCCGTACAGCCGCCCGCTGTTCTTGTGGCTACCACAGTATAAGTACCTGCTGTTTTATTTGCCCAAGATAAAGCCGAGCCTGTGCCTGAAAGGGCTGTGCCATCAATACTGGCATCTTTATAGAGTTGATAGTTCACGCCTGTTTCCGAACCGGACAAACCAACAGTTACACCTGTGCCCCCCGGACAGTAAGAGCCTGTGCCCGTGACCGTGTAGGCGGTGGGAGCGACGCAGGCCGATCCAATCGTATAACAATTCGGTGTAGGCGGTGTCGTTACACTATTGACCGAAGTTGCTACGACACCCGAAGGATTAGAACTTACGTTTACCGTAGTAGAAACATCCTCTGCAATTACATAATAACAGACCTGATCCGCGGCTGCCAAACCACCCATTGCTGTTGCCGAAATAGTAAAATTCCAAGTACCGTTGCGTCCAGTACCCGAGGTAAGTGAACCAGCCGAACTAACCCAACTTCCAGCATTTTTTCTAAAATAAATACGTGGTCTCAAATCTGCGGCCAAGGCCGCAAAAGGATATACCCCATTGGCATCGGTGATGGTAGCGGTTAAGGTGCGATTACTTGTGCTAGGATCGTTGGCCAGTGCGGTATAAGTAATGACTGGTGCATCTGTATTGTCCACTACTCCGTCGCGCTCGTAAGCTCCCAGGTCGATACCCGCGTCGGTGCGCGAGTAATTGCGTTGGTCTTTGATCGGGACTGTTGCGCCAGTGGCAGTATTGACCCCCACATTACGCAATGTGCTGGTCGCTAGTAGTTCAAGAGTTTGGGTCGGGCCGCCATTATTGGCCAGTGTGGTGTTAAGACCAAGCGTACTGTTGCCGGAGGTGTAATCAAATGCTAAAGTAGGAGCACCAGCTATGCCCGTGCTGCTATTCCCGTAATTTTTGGTAGAACCTGTGAAAGCCCCGTTTGCGGCAGCTACATAAATATCTTTGGACGGGTGGTTAAATATGGTGTTCACGATTTGAAAGGTCGAACCAGCAGAAGGATTGAAGTATATTCCGCTGCCATTGCCGCTGGCCGTATTTTGACTAAAAGTGCAATTTACGATGCGGGTCGTTAAAGAATTCGAGGCAGCTTGCCTCCAAAGGCCCCCTCCGTCTGCGGCATTATTGCCAATAAAGGTACAATTGGTAAGTACAGCTTCATTGGAACTAGTAGATAAAATGCGCACTGCTCCTCCATTCGTTGCTGCAGAATTATTTTTGAATAGACAACCACTAATACCACCCGCAAAGGCAGGGGAGGAAGCGATAGCACCTCCACTACCGAACGTGCCGCTCGCGGAGTTACCTTCAAATGTGCAGTCACTCACCTTCCAAGCAATGGAACTAGATGTATTGGAAATAGCCCCGCCGGCACTTACAGCGGAGTTATTGAGAAAAGTACATTTGGATACCGTAAATGTTCCCGCGCCTGAAGCAGCAATACTATGAATCGCCCCACCTCTCGAGCTATTCGTAGCTGCCACACACCTATTTTCTTCAAAGATACAATCAATGAAAGATAGCGACTGACCTGCGCCGGCATCGCTGTATATGGCAGCACCCTCTCTATTTTGATTTAATTCTGCGGCATCATTGCGATAAAAATGCACTCGGTTTGCCGAAAAATTACCGGTACTCGCTATATTTATCGCACCACCAGCACCACCATTACCATGTTGAATTTTCATGTCTTGGATGGTAACCACAGACGAACCTGTAATGGTAAAAATACGACCCGCAGCAGTGGCTCTGTTAGCATTGCCCTGCACGGTAGTGGTTGCAATACCATTACCTCTAATGGTCAGGTTTTTACTAGCAATTGCAACACTAATTTCGGTATGCAAAGCCGTATTAACATGGATGATATCACCACTGGCAGATGCCGCTACTGCTGCTGCAATAGTGATGTGGTCGCACCCACTAGCGCAGACTGTGCGCGTAACTTGAGCCTGTAGCATCGTTGCGCAAAAGAGCAATGCTATGGGTATCACGTGTTGTAGGCATCGTAATAAAAAAATAAATTGAAAATCCCTTTTTGTATAATTTTTCATATTATAAAAATTTGCTAATTACTTGTTTGGAATAAAAGATAGATAAAATTGAGAAAAGTGCAGGTATAAGTATAGGATAAAGATATCCACTTACTCTGGAAAACAGACCTTTTCTCCTCAAAAAGATCAATACATGGCACATTTTTCGGAGCAAAATTACTTACTTTTTATGTAACGTTTGTTGTTTATGTGATTTTTTAAAAGATATTTATTCATTTTATGTAGATAATTTAATAGGGGGTGAAATATAAAACATTGATTATTATTATTTTATGGTATAAAACCAACATGATTGTTAACTCGAAAGGGAGTATTGTTCGACTATAGTCGATTGAAGGAACTGCTATACTATTTGCTTGCGTATTGCCGGAAAAAACGATTTTCCCCAAAACCAAAAACACGCAGCAATGACAAGCGAACAACCAAAAGAAAGTAAAAAAGTATTTTTATCATAACCCACCCTACCACAAAAGGCATACAGCAGGCACAATGGAATATACCCAAGGAGGTTGAATAAAAAATACTTACCAAATGGCATTTTATTATAGCCACATACGATACATATACTTTCGGAAATAATAGGAATTCCCCTCGACATGAGTACTGCCACTGCGCCATAATTGGACAAAATACGCTGCGCACGTTCGTTTTTCTCTATACTAAATCCCTTTGAACTCCATTTGCCAAGATGATATCCAACTACGGCACCCACTAAAAGCCCCGCAAACGAGATAAATGCCCCCGTCCATAAGCCCAAAATATAACCATTGATATACATCACAATACTCGATGGAACGGGCAATATAATATCCGATGCTAATATACAAAAACTGACCACCGCAAACTGCAAATGGTAAGGACTCAAAGCATTTAGTGTATCGTTGAAATAGGTTTCAAGATCGCTAAATACCAAAAAAGTGATAATGATAACCGTTGTGGCAAGTATAAATGGATAGATAATACTTTTCATAGCGTCATTCCTTTTTGCTATTACTCTGCCACAACATACTCAAAACTAGGCCCAGCCACATAACCCGGATGGTTGGGATCTGGAATGGCCAGCAGTTTGAGCGCATACAACCTCAACGCAAACATAATACCCATCGCAGATTTTATTTGCTCGGGTTGGCCATTAAACGTGCGGTGCAGGCTATTGAGCAGTGCGGTATAATTATAGTTAAAAAATTTACTATTGATATAAGCCTGCGAATCCTGTGGATAATCATTCATTTTGGGATTTGGCCACATATTGGGGACTAATTCAGGGTGGAATGGAATATCAGGGCTGCCATATTCATACGTTCCATCTGCTTTTTTTACCAATGTTTTACCCTTATAAATTTCTTCAAAACGATAATAGTGTGCAGGTTCTGTGCTACCCGCATCGTCATCTGGTGCCACAAATGGATCAGTAGAAGTACCTTCTCCTTGGTCGATAATAATATCTATCCCTCTTAAAGCACAGGATTCATCCAAAATTGGAAACAACAATGATTCGGGATAAAACTGCTCATATACCATTTGCTCTTTCGGATTACCTGTAAATATCGTTTTGCCGTTAGATTGCGCCTCCGCTTCTAGTACCGTAATCATCCCTTTTATTTGAGTATAAAACTGACCAATGGTCAATCCTTCTTCCGTCGTGGCAAAAGATTTAATATCCATAGGGTGCTCTGGTTCTTCAATCACCATAAAAACATCGTGAACCAATTCTTTTGAAAACTTCTCTAGAGGTACTTTTAACCCCGACTCTACACCGCCGGGCAATGTGCCTGGATACCTCGGAATAAACCCGGGTTTGTTCAATACAGGGTTGCCCCCAACGGCATTGAGTATATTACAAGCAATGGACAAATGCAACATTTCTTCGCTTACTATGGAACCAATCAAGTCTGATATTTGATCGTTACCGGTATTGAAAAGGGTGAAATTGGCGGTTAAGTAAGGGGGAATTGTAGCATGCTCCAATTCTATGGCAGTTTGCAGTGCATTTCTAAGGTCTGCAATCGTTTCTATTTTTATATTTTTAAGACGTATCATGATGGAATAGTTAATGGAAAGTGATGTTTAAAAAAACTTGTTTCTCAGAGGTATGGCAAAACCGTTAGTTATACCTCACTCGCCGCTGTTTTATCAATAATGGCTTCCAAATAATCCAAAATAACCTTTTGCTTATAGGCCGACAAATCCCTAGTTGCAGGCATATAATTGGGATCGTGGAGATCTTTGCTAAACACCAATTTTAACAACTGCGCATTATTGTCCACCACCGATTTGTCGGCCAAATTAAATATTCCTTTCGACATAAGTGGGTAAAGATTGGCGTATTGCTGCATAATGGGTTGAATAAAATTGTCCCAATCTGGTGCAATTTCTGTTTTAGGCGCGCCACTGTAAATCTGCAAACTGATAAAATTGGCTTGGTTACAATCCGTTGCAAAATTTTGGGTAGATAGGTTATAGGAAAGCCCATATACTTGTCCATCAATATATCCCCTTGGATTACCGGGGTCTGGTGCTGTAAAGGTTAATGTGGCATGGCCATGCTCATCTGTCTCAATTTCAGTTGGTTTTTTACCTTCAAAATAGTCTATTTTGGGTACTCCAACAGCCGGAGGAGTCGGCCCGAGGAATGCTGCTGTTGCGTCTTGGATTTGGATTTTTGCATTTGGAAGTGCTTTGCCCAAGTTGGTGGCATAAAAATGCACCGAACATTTATCATCGGGGTTTAATCGGAACACAAATTTATCCGCACGTACATATTGAACGCTTTCGGTAAATACAGGTTGAAGCAAGTAGGTCGTCGTCGTCTTCAATGTAAATACATCCTTAGGTGTAGTTACGGAATTTACGACCTGCATAATGGCAAGCGGATATTGCTGCGCAAGGGATGTTTGTTCTTTGCTGAGCGGAAATGTACAGATACCTGAAGTTCCCATATACCAATTGGGGGCTGAGTAATTTATTTGCCCAATTATTTCATAGTTTTTGGGCAATTCCGCTGTACTTTTATCAATAACAAGCCTCAAATCGCGGGTTTCCTGCACTACCCCACCAGTTGTAAATTGCAATGCGTTACCCATATCAAGCACTACCTGATTTAAGTGCTCATCCACTAATGCAGTAGCAAAATTGCAAGTTTGATTTTGGTTTTGTGGTAAATTTTGTGGTAGTGGAGCGGGAAATAACTGCCGCCCCAACACAAACTGCTTAGGTTCGGCGGCACTGGATGGCCCAATAGAACCCACTATCCTACCCAATGTGAATTGAGGATCGGTGTTACCGTCATTATAACGATCAAGGGTAAATTGAATAGACAATTGCTTAGCACTTACTGCCCTCAACTCGTTCAGGTAACGCGAATTGGAATAACCATTGTTCCAAGTAATATTTTTTATAACGGACTGGTAAATGGCCGCCGCTGCCGAATCCGCGGATAAATCCACCGACCGACCAAACCAAATATTCGTAAATGGTGCTACATCATAATCGCCCTTCATCATCGTAATGCCATCTTGGCCTACAATCCGAACAATAAGCCCCCACAGTTCAGAGACCATTTGTTGCTGGCTGTCCAAGTCCACAATTTTACCCGCAGTTCGGCTATCGGTATCCATAATTGACATTCCAATAACTGGATCAAGTAGCGGATCACTCGTGCTTGTCCCATCTTGGTAAGTCACACTGGTTATTTTGCAACCAATAAAACGCCAGTTGCCCGTACCATCGGGATTCCACCACCCATTCGCATCCGTAGCAGACGAATATTCCTGATAACTGGGTAGGAACGTTTCGTTATTGAAGTGGAGTGGATCATTGTTTACAGTGGACGGATCCGCTTGAAATTGCCCTGAAAAGGTTAACCTTGGTGTGTTTAAATAAGACATAGCATTTTAAATTAAGTGCTTCTTTAATAATGGAACATGATTTGTTTTTTACTATTCTCAAGTTGCAAAACTTAAAAAAGTTACTTTGATTTGCAAGATAGATTACGATAAAAATTAATTTCAAATAGTGTCCAAAATAATTCCCTCAAAGATAATACATAAAAAAAGGATGCCACGAACAAAAAAGGATGAATTTTTAAAAACAGGTATTTATACGGGGGGGGGCAAAATCAATCTCCTACAATTTTTATATCCCCCAGCACCGTGGTATAACAAGGTGACTTATACTGTTGCACCGTTCCTTGCGTCGTAAATTGGGCTTGATGTCCTTGTCGAACCGTTCCTTTACCGTAGCGTTGGTTGAGTTGATCCATGACCAAAGAGAGGTCTTCGCGTTTTTGGTGCGCCTCATTAGCACAAAAAAGATTGGTTTGCAGGCTTTGTGCTGTACTGAGATCGGAGGCCATAATACCCGCTTTTTTGTAGGCCACACCCGCCATAAATAAAGATTTTACCAATGCTGTGGTTACTTTCAGCAATTGCCCGGTATCCGAAGTAGCCAAAGGCAAAGTGGCAGTAGCAGTGCTGTGGTGGGAGCGGCCATCGGGTGTTTTAAACCTATTTTGTTGTAAAAAAACGGTAATAGCGCTAGTGCGTTGACCCAAATGTCGCAGTTTTTCCCCGATACGCCCCGTAAAAGTGGCCACCGCAACGGCTATCTCAGGAAAGGTATCATAGTCGCTGGGAAACGAGCGCGAAACGATAATTTGTTGCCGCTGGGTCACTGGTGGCTCCAATTCGAGGCATGGTATGCCCTGTAATTCATAACGCATCCTTACGCCCAATACCCCCATGCGTTTGCGCACTAAAGATTCGGGTAATTGGCTAAAATCCCAGCCCGTACGAGCGCCACGGAGCATAAACCACTGCGCATGTTGGCGGCCAATGCCCCAAATATCGCCAATTTCCGTAGCGCGCAACGCCATTTCCTGCTCCGCTGGGGTGGACAATGCACACACGCCAGTAGCACTTTTTTTGGCGCGGCGATTAGCCAGTTTAGCCAATGTTTTGGTATTGGCCAGCCCGATACTCACCGGAATACCCGTCCATTGGCGCACGGTGGTACGCATCGTATGCGCATATTCGATACTTTGTTCGAGTGTTTGGCGCAAGGGGCGCAAATCGAGAAAGCATTCATCAATCGAGTAAATTTCTTGGTCGGGCGTAAAATGCCCTAATGTAGTCATTACCCGTGCCGACATATCGCCATACAAGGCATAATTGGAGGAACGATAGGCCAAATTGTGCGATTTTATCTTGTCGCGCAATTGAAAAAAAGGTGTCCCCATGGCTACTCCCATTAGTTTGGCTTCTTCCGAACGCGCGATTACACAACCATCATTATTGCTCAATACCACCACCGGCCGATGGCATAATGTGGGCTGAAAAATACGTTCGCAGGAAACATAAAAATTATTACAATCAACAAGAGCAAACATAATTTGTACCTTTATTTAAATCTCATTCCTTCCTTAACGTAATCGATGAATCACATTCGTAACAACCCCCCAAATCTCAAAGCGGGTATTTTCTTCCACGTGAATCGGTGGAAAATCGGTATTGGCTGGTGCTAAAGTAATATTGCGCCCCTGTATCCAAAGTGTTTTGATGGTAAACTCGTCGTTGAGTACTGCTACTACAACATCGCCGGTTTTGGCTTTTAAGGAACGATCTACCACCACCAAATCACTGTCGTAAATCCCCAAACCACGCATGGAATCTCCCTGTACCCGCATAAAATAGGTGGCAGCGGTATTGCGGATACAATATTCATCTAAACTAATTTTTTTGTCCTCATAATCCGCTGCGGGCGATGGGAAACCCGCCGCCACGGATTCAAACAGCGGAAATGTTGCCGGTTTATGGGCATATTGGATGCTCTTCATACTACTTTTTGTTTAATAGGGCAAAGGACGGGCATTCCACACGAAACAAAAAACAAAAAGTGTTAATTTTGAAACAAACGGTCGTTTTTGTTATTTAACGGTACAAACATTACGGTGCGCTGCACCTGAAACTTTTATAAGAAAGCCTTGGTCAAAATTTGCTAAAGCCTGAATTGATTTGCAATCTAATAATTAATTGTAGATTTGCTCTTCTAAAATTCATGCATACATTATGTACAAGTTGTTAATCTTGTTTTTGTTCCCTTTCTCATTGCTCGCCCAAAGCGGTTTCCCCCTCAATGATCGCTCGGCATTCAAGAACCCCAGTGCTAATTGGAGTATCCAATCTGCCGTAACAGGTAATGCCCATGCCACCAACCTCACCCCTACGCCTGGGACAGGTGTCTTGTTCTGTCAATTAAAAGGGCCGAAATACCAACCAACAGACGACCTGTATTTTAATTTTGAACATGGAAACATAAAACTATCGCTCGATTTTATGATACCCAAGGGTTCTAATTCTGGTATTTACCTCCAAGGTCGCTACGAAGTACAAATTTCCGATTCTTGGCTCAAAAAAGACCCTACGGATAGCGATTGTGGTGCTATTTACCAGCGTTGGGACGAGGCACGTGGTGCAGGCAAAGAAGGTTACGAAGGCCATCCACCACACGAAAACGCCTGCCGGGCACCGGGATTATGGAACCACTTAGAAATCGACTTTAAAGCACCTACTTTTAATGCTGCTGGAAAAAAAACGGCCAATGCGCGTTTTAATAAAGTGGTCATGAATGGTATTACGCTGCACGAAAACCTGGAACTATTGGGTGTTACCCGTGGCGCTATATCCAATACAGAAGCAGCAATAGGGCCACTGCGTATCCAAGGCGATCACGGCGAAGTAGCCTTCAAAAACCTGCAAATCGAGACCAGTGCGCGGCCTTTGGTTACATTTAGCCCTGTATCTTACCAGTATTATACAGGTATAGGTTACCCAGCTGTGGATACGGCTACCAAATTGGTGCGCAGCGGCACACTTCCCCTGGCAACGATGAAAGCCGCCGATGTCAAAAGTAATTTTTTACTGCTGTTTAATGGCGAAATGTACGTGCCAGAAACAGATGTCTATACTTTTAAAACCTATTTTGGCGGCCATATTGCCATGTTTGTTGTGGATAGTGATACCTTGGTAAATGGTTGGTATTGGGTCGATAATCCGCAGACTCGGCAGAGAACACTCACCGCAGGCATACATAAATATACCATTCATTACGGTAAAAATTTCTCTTGGGGTTATAAATCAATGGGTATTTCTATCCAACGGCAGGGTGGCCTCAAGCAAAGTATTACCGAACGTACTTCTTTGCCAGATCCTCCACCTGTTCCTTTTGTTGAACTGCAGCCGAAGGACAAAACCGTGGTGCAACGCTCCTTTATGATGATAGGCAATAAAAAACTCACCCATGTCGCCAATATAGGCATGACTTGCGGGTTAAATTTTGCTTACAACCTCCAACAGGGCAGTTTTGTGAAAATTTGGCGTGGGAAATACCTCAATACCACCCAAATGTGGCACGATCGCGGCGAACCACAAACCGCCGATGCCTTGGGCGTATCAGTGGCCATGAATAATAAATTCCCCCTAGCCTTGCTCGCCGATAAATATGCCGATTTCGCTGATTCACTCCCGACACAAGACCTGAAATACAAGGGCTATCGCTTAGAAAAACGTACCATTGACGATGAAACGCAGCAATATCCCAACTTTATGTACGAATACCAAGGTTTGCGTATCAACGATATGACGACTCCCACCGCCACATCGGAAGGGCTAATACGCCAATTGAGTTGGGAAGGCAACCTACAGCCCGGAAAACAACTTTTTGCTTTAATTGCCGAAGCAACCACCATACAGGATATGGGCGATAATCGTTTTTTGATAGACGGACAATACTATGTGCTGACTTACCCCACGAGCAGCAATAAGCCATTTATCCGAGAAAACAAAGGCATCAAACAATTGGTGATGGCCGTTGCTGGCAAAGAAATTGCTTACCAATTCATTTTTTGAAACATATAAAATACATCTCAACGCATGTTACGCCAGTCTTATATACTCCTTTTTTCAGCAGTAGTACTTAGCACTACTGTCGCCCAAGCCCAAGTACCAGCCCAAAAATTACTGGAAGAAGATTATTACGAAATAAAAACCATCGCCATTCCTACCGATATACGTTTAGAAGTAGGTGGCCTTGCGCCTATGCCCGACGGCCGCTTGGGTGTGTGTACACGCAGGGGCGAGGTTTGGATCATCGAAAATCCCAATCAGGTGGATGGCACGCCAGCGCATTTTACCCGTTTCGCCAGTGGTTTGCACGAAGCACTTGGCTTGGCTTATCGCGATGGTGCTTTCTATTGCTGCCAAAGGGGCGAATTGACCAAACTGACCGATACCGATGGCGATAATCAAGCGGATCTCTACGAATCGGTGGCAAGTTGGGGCTTGTCGGGTAATTACCACGAGTATTCCTATGGGCCTGTTTTTGATAAAAATGGCGATATGTACCTCACCTTCAATGTATCATGGGTGGGTTATGGCGAAGGAAAATTTGCAAAATGGCGCGGTTGGTTGGTAAAAGTAACCAAGGATGGTACTCTGGAGCCCGTCGCTGCTGGTTTGCGTTCGCCCGCAGGTTTTAATATCAACGCCGCTGGTGATATTTTTTTTGGCGAAAACCAAGGCGATTGGGTCGGCTCAGGGCGTGTTACCCACCTCGAAAAAGGCGATTTTGCAGGTAATGCAGGAAGCCTTCATTGGACAAAAGAACCAGAATCGCCCCTGCGTGTATTAACCAAAGCCGATGTACCAGACACCGGTGAGCCGATGCACGAAGCCGCTCAAAAACTCAAAGAACTCAAACTGCCCGCCGTATGGTTTCCACATGCTTTAATGGGTATTTCGACCGCAGATATAATCGAGGATGATACAGAAGGTAAATTTGGCCCTTTCCAAGGCCAATATTTTGTGCTAGACCAAGGCCAATCTAAGGTAATGCGCATGACTTTGGAAAAAGTAAATGGCAAATATCAAGGTGCTTGTTATCCGTTCCGCGAGGGCTTTCAGTCGGGCGCGTTACGGGGGCGGTGGGGCTTGGATGGTTCGTTATTGGTGGGCATGACTTCGCGGGGATGGGGCTCTACGGGTACAGATCAATATGGCTTGCAACGTTTGGTGTGGAATGGGGAATTGCCTTTTGAAATGAAGAACGTACGTGCTATGCCGGATGGTTTTGAAATTGAATTTACGCAACCTATTTCCCGCAAAAGCGCGGAAGATTTTGCCAGTTACGAACTCAAAAGTTTCACCTACAAATACCAACATGAATATGGCAGTCCTATTATTAATTCGGAAGAAACACCTTTGCGGGCGGCCATTGTGTCTGAAGATCGTATGAAAGTAAGGTTGGTCGTGGGCAATTTGCGCAAAGGTTATATACACCAAGTACAAGCCGCAGGCATCACCAACGATGCTGGCCAGCCGCTCCTCCACGACATCAGTTATTACACCTTAAATGACATTCCCGCTGGTGCAATGGTCAATGTGCCACCACCGGCCATTAAACCAGCGCCTTTGCCGATTAAAAGAAATAAGAAATCGAAGAAAAAAGCAAAAGAGGGGAGCGATACGAGTGCAAAAACCGAGGTAAATCCAAAACAAGTGGCTGTGTTATTAAAAAAGCACGCTTGCGTGGGCTGCCATGCTGAATCGACCCGTTTAGTGGGGCCACCGTATATTGATATTGCCAAACGCAATTATTCGGATGAGAAAATATTGGATTTGATCTATCATCCACAGCCTGCCAATTGGCCCGAATACGCTACCGAAATGGCACCAATGTCGCATATTCCGAAAGAAGAGGTATTAAAAATAGCGGCTTGGATCAATGCTTTGGATGATAAACCAAAGACGGATTTGAAAAAAATCGAGAATAGAGATTAACAACATTAATCGATAAAAGGTGCAGCGCACCGTAATATTTGTAGCAATGGTGTGTTTTTTGCGTTTTTGAAGGTGCAGCGCACCGTAATATTAAATGAGTAGAGTGCGTGACAAAATCGGGGCATGATATTTTATTTGTGCCAACAATAGATTTTTAACTAAAACAATAGATTTCAACTAAATTGTCGGGGTGACAGAAAAAGTCGCCCCGACAATAGTCCAAGTACAGTACCCATACGCACTTAAAGGTCTCAATAATGCCAAAAAACTTAGCCGCAATATTCAACGATCCCCAAGTGGCACTTATCGAATATTAGGATATTGTCGGGGCGACTTTTTCTGTCACCCCGACAATTATGCACTGATCTACTTTTGAGCCAACTTTGAAATTTCGTTGGTAAATAGATTACAATCTTTTGAGGGCGTGACAAAATTGGAGCAAAGAATTGAAATCAGGGAAACTATCCCTTAATTGACCAAGAGTGTATAGCAATTATTGTAAGCAAATTGATTATTCAATCAAACTGTTTACGTTACACTACAAATTGAAGCCTTTCCAATATATATTTGGGGCTAAACAAGAGGACGACGCAAGAAGAATCCACCACATTACCAGAACAAACCCAACATTTCCAAAATTTTTTTCTAAAAATACCTACTTTATCACTGGAATTATTTATACCTTTGCACCCGCTTTTCAAAAAAGCATTCATAATTATTCATAATTCATTGATAATGAGACATTACGAAGTCACCTTCATCGTAGATCCAGTCCTGTCGGGCGATGAAGTTACAGCGACAGCGCAAACCATCCAAGACGATTTGAAGCGTTACGGCTCTTCAATTATTGCTGTGGATACCATGGGCCTGCGTCAATTGGCCTACCCGATCAACAAACGTTCATCGGGTGTTTATTACTGCGTAGAATTTGCTTGCGAAGTTGCTGATTTTATCGGCAAATTTGAGTTGAGCATGAAGCGCAACGAGAAATTACTCCGTTTCTTAACGGTGAAACTCGACAAGTATGGTGTGAAGTACAACGAAGACAAGCGCAACGGCCTTATTGGCACTCGCAAGAAAGTTGCCCCTGCGCCTGTTAAAAAAGCGGATGACCTCGATGAGGTAATTTTGCTTGCACCAGAAGTGGTTGATTTAGATGCACCAGAACTTATCTAATCAATCCTGTATCCACCCATTCTTATTTTTCACCACACTAAAGCAAACGTTATAAAATGGCTGCTTCAAGAGAAGATGTAAAATTCCTCAGCAATCCTCGTATTGGATTGCGCCGCAAAAAATACTGCCGTTTCCGCAAGTTCGGCATCAAGTACATTGACTACAAAGACGAAGATTTTCTTCTTCAGTTCATCAATGAGCAAGGTAAATTGTTACCACGCCGTATCACAGGCAATAGCCTCAAGTACCAACGTCGTATCTCTACTGCTGTAAAGCGCGCTCGTCACCTCGCAATTCTGCCATTCTTGGCCGATTTGATGAAGTAATTTTGAATTCTTAATTTTTCACACACACAAACGTTACTCAACAGCATGAATATCATTCTGCTCGAACATATCGACAAGGTGGGCGCGAAACACGAAGTAGTTACTGTAAAAGACGGCTTCGGACGCAACTACCTTATCCCGCAAGGGCTGGCTATTGTGGCCAATAAGGCTAATATGGCCAAATTAGATGGCATGAAAAAACAGGCCGACAAAAAAGAATCTGCAATGATCTCTGTTTATCAGGCATTTGTAGATAAACTTAAAGGTCAAACCATCAAAATTACTGCAAAAGCAGGTGAAAGCGGCCGTCTTTTCGGTTCCGTTGGTGCTGCCGATATCACTAAGGCACTCGGTGCTATTGGTGTAGAGGCCGAAAAACGCCATATCACTATGCCGGAAGAAGTAAAAGAACTCGGTTCTTATACTGCTATCCTTAAGTACCACCCAGAAGTAGTGGCTGATGTCGCCTTCGAAGTGGTTGCAGAAGCATAAATTTAATTTTTTCGATTGATTCAAATCGTTCGATAATTATAGGTGAGCCGTTCCAGCATTGTTGGAACGGCTTATTTTGTTTGTCGGGAACGCCTCGCTGGCCAAACCTGTGTATCCTTCGTTTAAGAAACGAAAATAAATCACAAACTTGCCGTACTTTTGTCCCACAATTTTATGGAAATATTTATAATACTCGTCCTAATTGTTCTTCACGGGTTTCTCGTGTTGGGCGAAATCGCACTTATCACCGCTAAACGCTCAAGGCTGGAAGCGGAGAAACTAAAAGGAAATATCAACGCTAAAATAGCCATCGACCTGATCGATGATATGGACAACTATTTGTCGGCTATGCAGATCGGTATTACCTTAATCAGTATCATTGAGGGTGCTTATGGTGGTGTTGCTATTGGTCGCCAATTATCTCCTTTTATAGCACAAATACCATCCTTAGCACCTTATGCAGAGTCTGTCTCTATCTCTATTGTTATCTCTCTTATTACTTATCTTTCTTTGGTCGTAGGCGAATTAGCACCCAAATACATCGCTATTCAATACGCAGAACCATTGGCTTTGGCTACTTCGCCCATGATGTTGTTTATCACCAAAATCACGGGCCCAATTTCTTTGTTTTTGAGTTGGAGCACCAAAATGTTTATGCGGCTATTGCTCATCAAACCCAACGATCAGCAAAGTATTTCGGAGGAGGAGATCAAACACATGGTGCAAATGGCCAACGAGCAAGGCGTGCTGGAACAAAAAGAAAGCGAATTTATCAATAATATCCTTCGTTTTGCCGACCGCGATGCTTATACCATTATGACCCATCGCAATGAAGTGGAATGGCTCGATATCAATTCCTCCCGCGAAGAAAATGACCGAATTATCTATGAAAGCGGTTTTACTAAATTTTTACTTTGCGACGATAATATCGAAAATATTTTGGGTGTCATCAAATTACGCGACTATATCGACCACCGCAATAATCCCGAATTTGACCTGAAAAGTATCATAGCAGAACCGCTTTTTGTGCCGGAGAGCATGAATGGACTTAAAATACTCGAACGCTTCCGAAAAGACCGCAATTATTTTGCTGTAGTAGTGGACGAATACGGCTCTACTCAAGGTATTATTACGCTCCACGATTTGACTGAAAATATTTTTGGGGCACTTCCCGACGAAGATGATACGGAAGAACCACATATTGTAGTGCGCGAAAATGGTAGTTTACTGGTAGATGGCGGAACGCCAATTGACGAAATGCGCGAAAAGGTAAACCTCAAAGAATTCGATATGGAAGATGCCGATTATGCCACTATTGCTGGATATATTCTTTACAAATTGAGCGAAATACCCAACGTCGGCGATCATTTTACCACCGAAGGCTATCGTTTTGAAATTGTAGATATGGATAAAAGTAAAATTGATAAAGTACTTATTGAGTTTATAAGCACCAAGGATGATCATATTTAATACCGTTTACGACCTCCAATACTGGTTGGCTACCGAGCGTAAAGCAGGCCATACCATCGGATTTGTGCCTACTATGGGTGCTTTACATGAAGGGCATCTTACGCTGGTACAACGCGCACACGAAACTTGTAGCCGTACAGTAGCCAGTATTTTTGTGAACCCAACGCAATTCAATGATCCAAAGGATTTAGAAAAATACCCGAGGATGCCCGAAGTAGATGGGCTATTGCTGGAAAGTGTAGGTTGTCATGCATTATTTATGCCATCGGTTGCGGAGGTATATCCTACGGGCAAAGACCTTACATTACGACTCAATTTTGGCGCATTGGACAAGGTAATGGAGGGGCATTTCCGCCCCGGACATTTTGATGGTATGGCCACTGTGGTCAAGCGTTTGCTCGATATTGTACAACCTCACCAATTGTTTATGGGGCAAAAAGATTATCAACAACTCAGCGTTGTACGTGAAATGTTGCGCTTGCTGGGCTCGCTCGTAGAACTGGTCATGTGTGAAACCATTCGAGAAGACGATGGATTGGCTAAATCCAGTAGAAATATGCGCCTCACGCCCGAAATGCGCGCTACCGCTCCCATTATTTACCAAACATTACTCGAGGCAAGAGAACGTGTAAAGGAATCGCCGAATCCGCAAGTACAGGCTTGGGCGATGCGCCAATTGGCCGATGCTGGCTTGCGCCCTGAGTATTTTGATATTGTGGATGGCTATACTTTGCGTCCCATAAGAAATAAGGACAAATCTGAATTAATTGTGGCTTGCGTAGCCGCTTGGGCTGGGGATGTACGACTGATTGATAACCTTGTTTTTAAGTAACCTGATGCATTATTTTTGCTAAAAATAAAATATCTTTGCAGCCGTTCATCACCTCTATTAATGTATAAATATAAAATGTATAAAATACTCGTTTCTTTGCTCCTAACAGGCATTACATGTTCTGTTGCTAACGCTCAAATCACCGATCCCAAAGCCACCGAAGTTTGGTCGCCCAAAGCAAAAATCGTAACACCTGGCTCTGGTACCAAAGCCCCTTCCGATGCTATTGTATTATTCAACGGTACCAACCTCTCCGAATTTGTCTCTTTGGCCGATAGCTCCGCTGCTCCTTGGACAATCAATCGCGATAGTAGCATGACTGTTGCCCCCGGGAAAGGGAATATCCGTACCCGCCGCAGTTTTGGCGATTGCCAATTACATCTGGAGTTTCGTGCGCCTATTGTCGTGAAAGGGGAGGGACAAGGTCGCGGGAATAGTGGTGTCTTCTTGCAACAACGCTATGAAGTACAGGTATTGGATTGCTACCAAAATACTACGTACTCTAATGGCCAAACGGCTTCTATCTATAAACAATCCATTCCATTGGCCAATGCTTGTAAAAAACCTGGCGAATGGCAAACTTATGATATTATTTATACGGCGCCGCGCTTTAATAAAGATAGCGTTTTGGTGGCGGCTGGTCATGTAACGGTGCTGCATAATGGCGTTTTGGTGCAAAATCATACCGAAATAAAGGGTACTACGGAGTATATCGGTTTGCCTAAAAATATTGCGCACGGTAAGGCACCTATTGAGTTGCAGGACCATGGTGACTTGGTGAGTTATCGGAATATTTGGATTAGGGAATTGTAATTGGGCGGTGGGGATGTGCGTGTATATGGGCGTACATATCGCGTACTAACCGCATATGGGCGTACAAACCACGTACACCCGCGTACAAACCACGTCACGCGTACAAACCACGTCACGCGTACACCACACACCCGCGTACAAACCACGTCACGCGTACAAACCACGTACACCCGCGCACACGCACACAACACGTAGGGCGTTGCCCTACGCTGGATGTTGCGCCCCTTTGGGGCTTGGTGCAGTCATCCTTGTTGTTCGTCAAGTGGCCAATGGTGTCGGGATATTTGTCCTGAAATTTAGTATAACCTCAATCACTTTATATATGCAAGATATTAATACTGCCGATGATGTAAAAACTATGATCGATGCATTTTATAGCACTATCATTAAAGATGATCTCGTTGGCCCTGTGTTCAATGATGTGGCTAATGTGAATTGGGAGCATCACCTGCCTATTATGTATGCATTTTGGGAATTTTTACTGCTTGGAGGTAAAAATTATACGGGTAATCCGATTCAAAAACACCTCGACCTCGCGCTACGTGTAAAATTGAAAACGGAATATTTTGACCGTTGGGTGGAAATTTTTAGCAATACCGTGGATGCTCATTTTAGTGGTCCCGTGGCGGATAGCGCGAAGTTTAGGGCGTACTCGATTTCGGAAGTGTGGAAACCTAAATTTGATGCGCCATTTGCTAAGGAATGAGATTTAAATAAATGTACAGATTTGGGGAGACGATTTTGTCTCTATTAAGGCATGAAAAGGGCGTTTAGGGGGGAGGGGGTAACGAAAAGAGGGGCAAAATAAGGCCGTCAAATTAAACCTCATTCCTTAGGCAAAAAACGCCGCATGAGCACCAAAATTGCCCAAAATGGCAATAACCAAACCACCCTTGATGGAAAACGATCGCAAATACTACCCAAACTTGATGTTATAAAAGCATTTGCTAAAACGCCTATCGCCATGACCATCATGGCGGTTGTCCAGGTATCGGGCCATGCTGTACCTTGCCAATACTGCCAAAATAAAACCAGTAAACTTAGGCTCAGTACCCAAAAAAGTAGTGTATTGAAAAAATCAAAATTTAATTCCTGCTTCCACAAATTGCCACATTGTCGGCTGAAACGATATTCATTGTGCTCGTGCGGAAACCATTTTGAAATGGCTTGCCAAGGCGGGCTTGCCGGAGATCGGTACCATTTGTAGTCCAAGCCGGAGCCGGTAGCGTTTTGCATCAGTTGTGTAGGTGTGGAAATTACGCTTTCCCATAGATGGAGTACTAAATATTTAGGTGAGGTGAGCGTACCTTTTACGATTTGTCGGTATTCCTTTTCGGTTACTTTATTACCCCAACCACCTTCTTTGGTCAGTGGGCTATCTGCCTCCCAATGGAATAGGCGGCTATTCACCGGCAACGAGTCTTTATAGTTGCAAAGACGATAATTACTGGTAGCGCAATGGTCGTCCAAATACTGTTTCAACAAACCTGAATCAATAAAACGACCAATCAGAAAAGTGTAACCGCCTTTACTCAATATCCATTCTCGCCCTACGGCGTAATTGATGGCAGGCAGCACCAAAAAAGCGCTCATGCTCCACAAACCCATGATAATGAGTTTTTTGTAAAGACCTTCCACGCTAAATGCCCACAACCGATGTCCAATAGCAATACCGATTAATGTACCCAGTCCGATAAATAAATTAGAAAAATGCACCACACAACAAAAAACGTATAACGCGGCCATCCATCCCGTTTGCAAACGCGTACTTCGAGGTTGTAGGAGATAGGTTACGATCAATAATATCTGGATAGGGGTAAAAATATCGGGCATCAATTGACCGCTGTACCAAGGCAATGGTGTGAGTAAACAAAGTAACACGGTGATCCATAAAAAACGGTCTTCACTCCCCGATGCTGGCCATATTAGCGTCAATGTTTTTTTTAAAACGAATGCCATTAGGAGGCATTGTACAAAAATAGTAGGCCAAAGAGACAATCCGCCGCCGCTAAAAAACCATAAAAATAGGCCATATACCACCGGGCGGTCGTTGGGGATTTGTCCGTCAAAACCGCTCCCAATATAAGTGCCTGTATCGGAATACACCAATGGGTAGCCGTTGTAAAATGCAGCCCCAAGGAGTGCAAGGGTAGCCAATAGGATGGAGAATTTTTTTATAAACATGGACTTGGATCAAAAACAGCGCAAACCTAAGCATTTCTATGAGACATTGTACCTTTGCAAAAGCCCTATTTTATTTCAATTGCTCAACAAAGCCCGATTGTTAACAATGAAAAATCGCCTACACCTCGCAACTCCTCCAAACCTACACCCAATTTTTATCCATCTTTATCGTTTATTTGCACTGCCAACAGCAAACGCCCCAAACTGCGTTGTATATTTGCGCAATCAAACCACAAGATTTGACATCAGCATTGCACCATAAATACTGTACACTAATCCTTTTTGCCCTCCTCTTTGGCCACACTTTGCAGGCGCAAAACGCCACCGCAGCAGGTGTTTTCGATCGGCCTGCCGTAGAAGCGGGCGATACCTTCGGGTTGCGTATCCTCGTTTCCAATACAGCCGCCAAACCCGATCGGGTGGACTTTTCAGCATGGCGCGATTTCCTGCCTGAAGATAATATTTTACGCCGAACTACTTGGCAACGCTCCGGCGATAAATGGATCAGTAATTATACCCTGATTATTTTTGATAGTATCAATCAAGAACTGCCCCCGCTGGCAGTCCGGTTGCTTTCGGGCGATGCGATATTGACCAATCCAATGTCGCTGATGGTAACGCCGACCCGTGTATCGGGTGACTTAACAGAACTCGCCCCCATCCGCGATATATATCAAGAATCGTGGCTTTGGACGGATTTTGCGCTAATTGGTCTGCTTATTTTGGCATTGGGAGGCATCGTCTTTTATTGGCTACGCCGCAAGAAAAAAGCAGCACGTGCACATACCTATAGGCAACGTCCGCAAGTGGAAATACCCGTTGAGCAGGTGGTGGTTACGCCAGCACACACCAAAGCCTTATTGGAACTTGCCCGCTTAAACCGCGAAAAACCTTGGCAAAAAGGCGCGGTAAAAGAGTATTACGCCGAATTATCGCTTATTATCCGCTCTTATTTGGAAGAACGTTACCAAATTTCAGCACCAGAATCCACTACACGCGAAATTGAAGCCATGTTGCGCCAAACGGGTTTCCCCCGCGAGCGCATGAGCGACCTCCGCAAAATCCTCGATCAATCTGATATGGCCAAATACGCGCAAGACCTCGGTGCCGACAAACCACACGAGCAGTATATCCTCCGCTCTGAAGAATTGATCAAACAAACCGCTGCACAATGATTTTTGCCCAACCTTACTGGCTCGCCCTGCTGGCATTGCTGCCTGTGCTGATATTTGTTTATCTGCGCACGATCAAAAAAAGACATGTATCGCTTAAAGTCTCTCGCTTTGAAGCCATGTCGGGTGCAAAAACATGGGTCGTATATGCCCGCAATTGGCTACAATGGCTGCGCTGGATCGTAATGGCATTGCTCATTTTTGCACTGGCACGCCCACAAAAAATTTGGTACGAAGAAGAAACAGATGCACAAGCCATTGATATTATGCTTGCTGTGGATGTTTCAGCCAGTATGCTTTCCAAGGACTTTGAACCCGATCGCTTGTCGGCCGTAAAGGATATTGCCAACGAATTTATTGCCAAACGCAAACAAGACCGTATTGGCCTTACTATTTTCTCGGGCACCTCCTTTACGCAATGCCCACTCACCAAAGACCACCGGATACTCACGGCTTTTATCAATAATATGCAAGTAGGCCGCTTGCCCGAAGGTACGGCCATAGGCTCGGGATTGGCCACTGCGGTCAACCACTTAAAAGATAGCCTTTCCAATAGCAAAGTGGTGATCCTGATGACCGATGGCGAAAACAACGCCGGACAAATACTGCCGCTCCAATCTGCCGCTATTGCCAAAGCATTGGGTGTACGTGCGTATGTGATCGGGATGGGCAAAAATGGCACAGTGGAATCGCCTACGAGCAAACGCATGGATGGAACGTATGTTTTTGGTATGCGCCCCATGACCTTGGACACCACTAATTTGGTCAAAATAGCCGAAATCACAAACGGTAAATTTTATGCAGCGCATAATACCGCCGAATTGCAACAAATTTACGCTGCTATCGACCAATTGGAGCGTACCCATATTAAAGTACAATCGGTACCCAAAACGACTGATTTGTTTTTCTGGTTCCTTAACGCAGCCATTAGTCTATTGGCTTTGGAATTGCTTTTGCGTTGGGGGCCGTTACGCGTGATTACTGTCTGATGCTCAACAATATAAAATTTGAAAATCCCGACCTGCTGCATTTGTTGTGGGTATTGGCATTGCAAGCCGCTATGTTGGCTTTTTATTGGAATTGGCGCAAGCGAAAACTCCAGCATCTAGGTTCGCCAGAACTAGAAAAACGACTTTTAGTTGGCTTTTCGGAACGCCGATTTTGGCTTAAAAATGCACTTTTTGCATTGATTATGAGCCTGATTGCATTGGCCATTGCCAATCCGCGCCAACGAACGCTCACTACGCCTCCTGCGCAGCAAAGTGCCGATATTTTGATCGCACTGGACGTATCGCGGAGCATGATGGCCAATGATGTATCGCCCAATCGACTCTCCAAAGCGAAGGTGTTTATTCAGGATTTGATCAAAAAACTACGCAATGAACGGATCGGTCTGCTGGTCTTTGCTGGTGATGCCTTTCCACAAGCACCCATGACCAATGATCCTGAAATATTGCTCATGTTTGTCCGTAATGCCGCTTCCGATGCAGTAAACGACCAAGGCACCGATTTTGAAGCCGCAATCCAAACGGCATCGCGTATGTTTCCATTGGATTCGGAAGCAGGACGCGCCATGATTATCGTAACCGATGGCGAAAACCATACCTCCGATGCTTTGGCTGCTGCGCAAAAAGCGTATAAAGAGGAAGGTATCGTCATTCATACCGTAGCGGTGGGAACGGTAGGAGGGAGTACTATCCCTTCGCCGATTGGCGGTGAATTGAAAGATTATAATGGCCAAATTGTACGTACAAGCGTCAACGAAACCGCCCTTCGTGAATTGGCATCTGCTGGTGGAGGTATTGCGCTACAACTCAATGACAGTGGTGCAATGGACAAATTAGTGGCTGCTGTGGGGCAATTGCGCAAGTCCACCGTAGATGCTAAAGCGTATATGTCCTATAAGTCTTATTTTCAATGGTTGGTATTGGCGGCTTTAATCCTATTGGTAGGCGAACAATTGCTGTGGTGGCGAAAAGGAAAGGATTAATCTTTATTGGTGGTTTTTTTATCCTTTTGGCAACCCATTGCCCTTAATTTGTACCATGTTTACAAATGCACATAACTATGCGATTTCTATTTACTTGTATCTCCATTATATTGGTGTCGGCATTAACGGCACAAGATACCCTTTCTGATTTAAAAATTGGCGAATGGCAGCAACATTTGCCTTGGCAACGCGCCAAATCCGTCACCAATAGTGCCTCTAAGGTATATTATGCGACTGAATTATCGGTGGTCGAAATTGATAAAGCAGAACGTTCTACCCAGTTTTTGTACAAAAATATAGGTTTTAGCGGCGTGGGTGTGCGGTTGGTTCGGTTCAGTAAAAGCGCAGATGTGCTTTTCATTGGTTATAACGATAGCAATATTGATCTTTTTTACCCCGCCACCAATAAAGTGGTCAATTTGCCATTTATCTTAAAAAACACAGTTTTATCGGGTGATAAAACGATTAAAAATGTATTTTTTGAAGGCGAATTTGCTTACTTATCCACTGGTTTTGGTGTTGTGAAACTCAATCTGAGTACCGCAGAAGTGGATTTTACGGTATTTACGGGTGTTGAGGTACGTTCTTTCGCTATTTATAAAGGTTTTTATTTTATGGGAACCGATGATGGCCTTTACAGTGTGGCCACCAATGATTCCAATCCCGCTGATTTTGGACAATGGAAATTACTAGGTGCGTCGGAAGGGTTCACGGCTGGTGCGCCGGTGAATGCGATGGCAGTATTTCAGGATAAACTCTATTTGGGGACAGTAGGCAAAGGTTTAATTCGGTATAATGGTGTCGATCAACCGGTTGCGTTTGCTCAAATTGATGATTTGAACATCACCTTGCTCAGCACAGAAGGCGTTGGATTGGTAGCGGCTTGGCGCGGCTCGAACGGCGTTGGTAAAGTCTATTATTTGGAAACCAATGGTGATTATTACGAAATATCGGGTCCTTGTGATGCCCGTCGCCCATTAGGAGCGGTGGAAGATGGCAGTAAGAAATTTTGGTTTGCAGATGATTTTGACCAATTTCGTTATTTTGACCTCGCCACTGGACAATGCCAATTCTTTACCTTTAACTCTCCTTATAACCAAAAAGTAGCCGAAATTGCTTTGCGCGGCAATAAAGTCTTTGTAGCCGCAGAAGGTGCCGACCCTAATTTAAATCCAACATTCTCCCGATTGGGCATTTATGTACTCGATGATGATGGCGTTTGGCGACGATACAGTGCGGATAGTAACCCCGAACTAATCAATGCCGATAATACCCATTTGGCGTGGTGGCGTGTGGTACCACATCCTACGGAGGAAAAAGTGTATGTGGGTAGTTTTTTAGGCGGACTTATTGAAATGTCGGACAAGGCCACGGATACTAAATTTTACACCAAATCCAACTCAATTTTGCAAGATGCTGGTGCTGCTGGCGCCAATCGTACCGCGATTGGAGGTATGGTATATGACTCGGATGGCAACCTTTGGATTTGTAACTATGGCGCAAATAAGCCGATTGCGGTTTTGAAACCCAATGGGGAATTACAGAATTTTGATGTTATAGGTTCTGGTAGTTTTACCAAAGTGGCTATTGATAGAAACGGATTTAAGTGGTTTACATCTGCATTTACAGGCGGTTTGGCGGTATATGATAGTGGAAAAAGCCTAGACGACCCTTCCGATGATCGTTTTAAAATCATCAATACTTCTAATAGCGTACTGGGTACGAATGAAGTAACCACCCTCGCTATTGACCTTGATGGCGATGTTTGGGTGGGTACAAAAGAAGGTTTGTACAGTTTTGAATGTACGGGTTCTATTTTTAACGAAACAGAAAATGTTTGTCGCGGCACAAGACAAATTATCACTGTAGATGGCTTTAATGGCTATCTTTTGCAGGACGAAAATATCAAGTCGATTGCGATAGATGGCGGTAACCGCAAATGGGTAGGAACGGGTAATGGTATATTTGTGCAGTCGCCAGACGGGCGCACTACATTGGCTCGTTTTGATGAAAACAACAGCCCATTGCCCTCTAATTTAATTGAAGATATTGCCATCAATGAAAAATCGGGCGTGGTATGGATTGGAACGGCAAATGGGCTGGTTTCTGTCCGTTCGGAGGCTACTGTAGGTGGAAAAGTGAACTCCCCATCGGCGTATGCTTATCCCAATCCTGTACAACCCGATTACGATGGGCCTATTGCAATTTACGGTTTGGCCCGCGACGCCAATGTGAAAATTACCGATATTGCAGGTCATTTGGTGTATGAAGGCACCTCAATTGGTGGTCAAGCCATTTGGAATGGTCGCGATTATTTGGGTAAACGTGCTGCCTCGGGTGTGTATCTCGTCTATGCTACAAGTACAGCAGCATTTGAAAACCCAGACGCGATTTTCACCAAAATAGTGATCATTAATTAACCACAAAATATTTCTACCACAAAATACTTCCACCACAAAATATTTCTACCACAAAATATTTCTACCACAAAAGTGCACAAAAGAACACAAAGCGTAGCGTTGACTTATGCTCCATTTTTGCCTTTAATACTGTCAACGCCACGCTTTGTGCACTTTAAGCGAAGCGCCACTACTCTACGCTTTTGTGTCCTTTTGTGCACTTTTGTGGTAGAAAAACACCCTACGGTTTGTTTACGTTAAGCGAAGCGACTACCCTACGCTTTTGTGTACTCTTGTGCACTTTTGTGGTAGAAAAAAAAGTCAACACTACGCTTTGTCTATTTTGGTGTACTTTTGTGGTAGAAAAAAGTCAACGCCACGTTTTCAAATTACATAAACTATTGTGGTAAACAAGATAGCAGCATGACCACTTTTGTTGTTTTTACACTATTCAGAACCGATAACCCATATTCCTCCATCAGCCTAAGCATGGCGCAGGAGTTGGCCAAAACCAACCCCGTCATCTATGTAAACCATCCATATTCGTTAAAAGACATACTTTCGGGCATAAAAACAGGCGATCCTGTATTAAAACAACGTTTGTGGTCGCTACTTACCCTCCAAAATCGATACGAAACTGTCAATACGATTCCCAACAATTTTATAGCCGTACAACCACCCGCCACATTGCCCATCAACTGGCTACCCAACGGAGCGGTGTATCGTTTTTTACAAGGTATCAACAATGCAATTGTAGCCAAAAGCATCCAAAAAGCACTCAAAAAACAACAAACAACCGAGTTCGTCTATATCAATTGTTACGATCCATTCTTCTTAGGCTGTTTGCCCAAGCGTATGAACGCCAAAATGAGTATTTACCACTGTATCGACGATATTTCACAAAACGCATACACCGCACGACACGGCGAACGCCTCGAAAATGAAGCCATTGCACAGTCCGATTTGACCTTTGTCACCTCCACCAATTTATACACCCTCAAAAAGCCATTTACCCAAAAAATCGTCACCTATTTCAATGCCGCCGATGTCAATAATTTCAAAAAAGTATTGACCGAAAAATACCCCGTACCCGAGGAATTAAAAGGCCGTACAGGAAAGGTAATCGGCTTTGTGGGCAACCTCGACGAATTGCGCATCGACTTCCCATTGCTCAAAAAAATAGCCCTCGAACACCCCGATAAAACTCTTTTCCTCGTAGGCCCGCTCAATAGTACCGAACCCGCCGCCATTGGTTTGGACAAATTGCCCAATATCGTATGGGCCGGCAGCCGTCGCCTACAGGACTTGCCGCCGCTCCTGCAATACATGGACGTAGTACTGATTCCTTTTTTGAAAAACACATTGACCAAAAGTATTTATCCCCTCAAAATTAATGAATACCTCGCCGCCGGTAAACCCGTAGTGGCCACTTCTTTTTCTGATGATATTCGAACCTTTGCACATTGTGCTTATATCGCTAATACCTCGGAAGATTTTGTACAGTATATAGACCAAGCCATCGCGGAAAATAACCCCGAAAAAATAAACCAGCGTACCGCTACCGCCGCCACCAATACCTGGGAAGCGCGGATCCAAGATTTGCACAAACTCATACAACAATACCAACCCAATGGATAATAAACAAGTACCCATAACGCCTTACCAGCGGTTCATCGAATCTTTGGTACACGCCATGATTATTGTCGTTTTACTTGGTATTTTACTGAAAATACTTGTCTTTTAAAAATACCTAGACATAAAAAATGCAAATAGCCACCAATATCGAACTAAGAACCCTACTCGATAGTGACCAATACGCAATTGCAACACTTGCCGATAATAAAAACGTATGGGATAATTTAAGCGATGTAATGCCCTCTCCTTACACCCTAGAGGATGCAAAAGATTTCATACAAATGACAAGAGCCGAAAAGCCCAAGGTCACCTTTGGTATTTTGTACAATGACGAATTTTGTGGTATTATCGGGTTGGTTTTGGCAAGTGGTATTTACCGAAGAAGCGCCGAAATGGGCTATTGGATCGGTGAACCATATTGGGGCAAAGGCATCGCCACCGAAGCAATCCGGCTGATTACAGAATATGGTTTTGAACAATTAGATCTCGTGCGGATTTATTCTGGCGTAATGGCGCATAACACAGCATCTATGCGTGTGCTGGAAAAAAATGGCTACGAAAAAGAAGGCGTTTTTAAAATGTCGGTCTTCAAAAACGATCAATTGATGGACGAACATCGGTTTGCTAAAACGATAACAAATGGCTAATAATCCACTATTCCAAAACCCAGATGCGGTATTTACGCAGCGCTGCCAAAAATACACCAATGACCTTGCCCTGATCGAAAAATTAGGGCTGGTATTGCAAAAAGCCTATACCCATCGCTCTAGGTATTACCACAATCTTGCGCATATTGAGCACGTATATCAGCAACTACTTCCGCTTCAAGCCGATATACAAGATTGGGATAGTTTGGCATTTGCCGTTTTTTACCACGATGCGGTCTATAACGTTATTAAGAAAAATAACGAGGCACAAAGTGCTGTTTTGGCGGAAAAACACTTGATCCAAATCGATTTCCCCGCTGATAAAATAGCCTTGGTAAAAGCGCATATCATTGCTACCCAATACCATACATTCAGCACCCATCCAGATACCAATTTCCTCACCGATGCTGATTTATCCATCTTGGGCAGCCCGTGGGATACTTATTTGGAATATACCAAGCAAATCAGGGCGGAATACGGCATTTATCCCGATTTGCTCTATAACCCGGGGCGAAAAAAGGTGCTAAAACACTTTTTAGAGATGCCGAGTATTTATAAAACACCGCCGTTTCAGGCATTGTATGAGGCGCAAGCCAAAGCAAATCTGAGCAGGGAATTAGGTTTAACTTAGCCCTTAAACGATACTATCTGCGCAATCGCATATTCCACCGCGGCTCGATCTACTTCCAAATGCGTCACAAAACGCACCGTCATAGCCCCAAATGCAGATGCTTTTACGCCATGTTCCGCCAAATACGCAATCACCGAAGCAGCCGTATGCGGGGCATGTACATCAAAAATAACGATATTAGTTGCTACCGGACGAATACCCGCAACCCAATCCAACGGCTCTAGCGCGTGCGCGAGTAGATGTGCATGCGCGTGATCTTCCTCCAGGCGTTCTACATGGTGGTCTAAAGCATATATTCCAGCAGCGGCCAAATAGCCCGCTTGTCGCATACCGCCACCCATCGCCTTGCGCACGCGACGCGCCTCTGCAATAAATGCCTGATTGCCGATCAACACCGATCCCACCGGCGCGCCCAATCCTTTCGACAAGCAGACCGAAATACTATCCATATATTGACCATAATCGGCTGGTGATTCGCCTGTTGCAGCCAAAGCATTAAAAATACGCGCTCCATCGAGGTGAAAAGCCATTTGGTGCTGCTTACAAACTGCCGCGATCGCAGCCACTTCTTGCAATGGATAGATACTGCCGCCGCCTTTGTTACAGGTATTTTCGATTACCGTCAGGCGACTGATAGGCAACCAATCGTAGCGCGGTTTTACGGCAGCCTCCACCATTTTGGCGGTAACAATACCGTTTTCGCCATGCAATAGATTAATGCCCACGCCACTATGAAAAGCGTATCCGCCTACTTCGTATTGGAAAATATGGCTCATTTCGTCGCAAATCACTTCATCGAGCGGGCGGGTATGCACCTTGATCGCAATTTGGTTGGTCATGGTGCCACTTGGACAAAATAAAGCGGCCTCGTGGCCAAATAGCGCAGCACACCGTTCTTCCAATGCGCGCACTGTCGGATCTTCTTTAAAAACATCATCGCCTACTTCGGCACGCATCATGGCGGCCAACATACCCGGCGTGGGCTTGGTTACTGTATCGGAAATTAAATTGACAATCATGGGGGCAAAGATCGCTTTTTTTTCGTTTCTAATCTTTAATTCCGTAGTAAATCAATCGCTGGATGGATGTAATAATCAACCTGATCATATCGAGGTTTGTGATGGTACACCATGACTCGACCATCAAGGGTTGGTACAAAAAGCATCGGAAATAGTACATAACACCAATTGAACCGCACCCGTAGCACTGGGAGGTGGGCATGCTTGTAAGGTAATAGGGCTACTTGGGATAAAGAATTGATTATAGTAC